>JAGRKY010000101.1 GCA_020442095.1 Bauldia sp. | reverse complement strand
CCGACCCACCAGCCGATCGAGCATCTGGCGAGCATGCGGGCGACGCCGGGCCTTCGGGTCATCCGCCCCGCCGACGCCAACGAAACCGCCCAGGCCTGGGCGGAAGCCCTCGCCCATGACGGGCCGACGGTTCTGGTGCTGTCGCGCCAGGGCTTGCCGATCCTCGACGCTTCCCTCGTCGACGTCGGCAAGGGCGCGACGGTGATCGCCCCGGGCGACGCGGCGGCGATCATCGCCACCGGTTCGGAGGTCGAGGTCGCGCTCGGCGCACGGGACCTGCTCGCCAAACAAGGCATCGAAGCTCGGGTCGTCTCGATGCCCTGCGTGGAAATCTTCCGCAACCGGCCGGCGGCGGAGCGTGAAGCCGTGCTGCCGACCGGCATGCCGACCGTCGCCGTCGAGGCGGCTGCGCCCTATAATTGGTACGAATTCGCCGACGACGTCGTCGGTTTGACCCGTTTCGGTGCCTCGGCCCCGGCCGAAATCCTGTATCAGAAGCTCGGGATCACGCCCGAGGCGGTTGCGGAGCGCGTCTCGCGTCTCCTCGGCAAGACATGAGGTGGAACCATGAATCCGTTGAAGGACCTGCACGATCTCGGACAGAGCATCTGGCTCGACAACATCCGCCGCGAGCTTCTCGATAGCGGAACGCTTGCCCGGTACATCTCCGACCTCTCGGTCACCGGCCTTACCTCGAACCCGACCATCTTCCAGCATGCGATCAGCGGCAGCGCCGACTACGATCAGGCGATCAGCAGCCGGCTGGCGAAGAAGCTGCCGGTGGAGCGGCTGTTCTTCGAGGTGGCGATGGAGGACATCACCGCCGCGGCCGATCTCTTTCGCCCCATCCACGACGCGACCGGCGGGATCGACGGCTATGTCTCGCTCGAGGTTTCGCCGACCCTCGCCGATGATACCGAAGGAACGATCAACCAGGCCAAGGAGCTGCACAAGGAAGCCGCCCGGCCGAACGTGCTGATCAAGGTGCCCGGCACCAAGGCCGGCGTCGTCGCGATCGAGGAACTGATCGCCGCCGGCGTGCCGATCAACGTCACGCTGTTGTTCTCGCGCGAGCATTACGTCGACGCGGCCGAGGCCTATATGCGCGGGCTCGAGCGCCGGCTCGAAGCCGGGCAGCCGCTCGCCATCGCCTCCGTCGCCTCGCTGTTCATCTCGCGTTGGGACGCGGCCGCCTCGCCGAAGCTGCCGGCAGAGCTCCACAACAAGCTCGGCGTCGCGATCGGCAAGCGCAGCTTCAAGGCCTATTGCGACCTGCTCGCGTCGGACCGCTGGAAGACGCTTGCCGCGGCCGGCGCATCGCCGCAGCGGCTGCTCTGGGCGAGCACCAGCGCCAAGGACCCGCGCCTCCCCGACACCTTCTATGTGACGGAGCTCGCGGCCGGCAACACGGTCAACACCATGCCCGAAGCGACGCTGCTGGCCTTCGGCGACCACGGCAAGCTCGACGGCGTCCTGTCGCCGGATGGCGGCGATGCCGAGGCGACGATCGCCGAGATCACCAAGGCCGGGGTTGATGTCGACGCGCTCGCCGCCGAGCTGCAGATCGCCGGGCGCGACTCCTTCATCGACTCGTTCAGCAAGCTGCTTGCCAGCATCGAGGACAAGGCCAAGGCGCTCGCAGCCTGACACCGGCCGCATAGCCGGGGAACGACAATCGCACCACCGGGAAGGAAAGCGGAACCATGCAACTCGGGATGATCGGACTCGGCCGGATGGGCGCCAACATGGTCCGCCGGCTGATGCGCGACGGACACGAATGCGTCGTCTTCGACGTGAGCCCCGATGCGGTCAAACAGCTCGTCGGCGAAGGCGCCATCGGCGCAACGTCGATGGAGGATTTCGTAGCCAAGCTGACCAAGCCGCGCGCCGCATGGATGATGGTTCCGGCCGGCGTCGTCGAGGAAACGCTTGGCCAGCTTTCCGGCCTGATGGAAAAGGGCGACATGATCGTCGACGGCGGCAATTCCTACTATCGCGACGACATCGATCGCGCCAAGCGGCTGGCGCCGAGCGGCGTCCATTACGTCGATGTCGGGACGAGCGGCGGCGTCTGGGGGCTGGAGCGCGGCTTCTGCCAGATGATCGGCGGTCCCGACGAGGCCGTGCAGCATCTCGATGCCGTCTTCGCGTCGCTGGCGCCGAAGATCGATTCTGCGCCGCGCACGCCCGGCCGCGAAAAGCTCGGCGGCACCGCCGAGCACGGCTACCTGCATTGCGGCCCGACCGGCGCCGGCCACTTCGTCAAGATGGTCCATAACGGCATCGAATACGGCATCATGGCCGCCTATGCCGAAGGGATGAACATCCTGGAAAGCGCCAATATCGGCAAGCGCAAGCACGACGTCGACGCCGAGACGACGCCGCTGCGCGAGCCTGAATACTACCAGTTCGACATCAACATCCCGGACGTCGCCGAGGTCTGGCGGCGGGGCAGCGTCATCGGCTCGTGGCTCCTCGACCTCACCGCCCAGGCGCTGGTCGACGATCCGCAGCTCGCCAATTATGCCGGCCGCGTCTCGGATTCCGGCGAAGGTCGCTGGACGATCAAGGCGGCGATCGACGAGGCGGTGCCCGCACCCGTCCTGTCGTCGGCCCTCTACTCGCGCTTTGCCTCGCGCGGCGAAGCCGACTTCGCCGACAAGCTGATGTCGGCGATGCGATTCGAATTCGGCGGCCATCTCGAGAAGAAGGCCTGACACGGCCAAGCTTTGACGCCACTCCCCGAACCGACTGGCAGCATGTCCCGATGAAACCACTCAAATCCGATGCGCTGGTGCTGTTCGGTGCGACCGGCGATCTCGCCCACAAGAAGATCTTCCCCTCGCTCTATTCCATGGTGCGCCGGGGGATGCTCGACGTGCCGGTGGTCGGCGTCGCCTTCGATGACTGGACGCTCGACCAGCTCATCGCCCGCGCCCACGACGGTATCAAGGACGATAAGGGCAAGGTCGATGAGAAGGTGTTCAAGAAGCTCGCCGACCTGATGCGCTATGTCAGCGGCGACTATCGCAACGCGAAGACCTTCGAGCACCTGCGGGAAGCGCTCGACGGCGCCGGTCGGCCGCTCCACTACCTCGCCATTCCGCCGAGCATGTTCGAGACCGTGGTGCAGGGCCTGCAGCAGTCGGAATGCGCCGCGGGCGCCCGGCTGATGGTCGAGAAGCCGTTTGGACGGGACCTTTCCTCCGCCCAGTGGCTGAACCGCATCCTCCATCTTGCCTTCGACGAAGCCTCGATCTTCCGGATCGATCACTATCTCGGCAAGGAAGCGGTCCAGAACCTGCTCTATTTCCGCTTCGCCAACTCCTACCTGGAGCCGATCTGGAACCGCAACTATGTCGAAAGCGTCCAGGTCACCATGGCCGAGGATTTCGGCGTGCAGGGGCGCGGCCATTTCTACGACGAGGTCGGCTGCATTCGCGACGTCATCGAGAACCATCTGATGAACGTCCTCGTCATTCTCGCGATGGAGGCCCCGGCGGGCGACTTCGACGCCGGCCTGATCGACGAGAAGGTCAAGGTCTTCAAGGCGATCCGGCCGCTTGATGTAAGTGACGTCGTCCGCGGCCAGTTCGAGGGCTATCGCGACGAGCCCGGCGTCGCCAAGGATTCGACGGTGGAGACCTTCGCCGCCGTCCGGCTCTTCGTCGATTCCTGGCGGTGGCAGGGCGTGCCCTTCTACATTCGCGCCGGCAAGAATCTGCCGGTGCACGCGACCGAGGTGGTCGTCCGCCTCCACCGTCCGCCGCTCGATTCCTTTGGCGAGCATCTCGACGGGCAGTCGAACTATGTCCGCTTCCGCCTCAGTCCGGAGGTCGCCATCGCGATCGGCTCGCGCAAGAAGGCGCCGGGCGAAGCGATGAAGGGAGAGCAGTTCGAACTCATCGCCCGCGACGACGTCAGGGACGAGATGGAGCCCTATGAGCGGCTGATCGGCGATGCCCTCGACGGCGACGATTCCCTCTTCACCCGGCAGGACGCGAGCGAGATCGCCTGGCGGATCGTTGATCCGATCCTCGGCGACGCGGTGCCGGTGCATCCTTACAAGCCGGGCACCTGGGGCCCGGAGGAAGCGCTGAAGGGACTCGCTCCGCCGCACGGCTGGGTCGATCCGAAGCCCTGACCCCAGAGGCGAAGCGTTGGCCGAGCATCAGGAACTCTGGCTTTTCCGTCATGGCGAGACCGACTGGAGCGCATCGGGCCGCCATACGGGGCGCACCGACCTGCCGTTGAACAAGGCCGGCGAAGCGCGTGCCAAGGCGATCGGCAAACGGCTCCGTGGACGGCCCTTCGCGCTCGTCCTGTCGAGCCCGCTGATCCGCGCGGTGGAGACCTGCCGGCTCGCCGGCTACGCCAACGGCGCGCAGATCGACGACGACCTGATGGAATGGGACTACGGCAACTACGAAGGCCGCAAGACGGTCGACATCCGCAAGCAGCGACCCGGCTGGATGCTGTGGAAGGATGGCGTGCCCAACGGCGAGACCGTCGAACACGTCGGCGAAAGAGCGGACCGGGTGATCGCCAGGGCACTCGCCACCGACGGCGACGTGGCGCTCTTCGCCCACGCCCATATCCTGCGCATCCTGACCGCCCGCTGGCTCGGCCTGCCGGCGGCGGACGGCCAGCTCTTCGCGCTCGGCACGGCGACCGTCAGCGTCCTCGGCTTCGAGCACGAATATCGCGTCATCATCCGCTGGAACCAGAACAGCCATCTGGTCGAGGTCTAGATGCAGGTCGACGTCTTCAGCGATGCCGAGACTGTCGCGCAGGCGGGCGCGACCAGAATCGCCGAAGCCGCCCGCGAGGCGATCGTGGCCAGGGACCAGTTCACGCTGGCCGTCAGCGGCGGCCATACGCCGTGGATCATGCTTGCCATGCTGGCGAAGGAGGACCTTCCCTGGGAGAAGATTGCGGTCTTCCAGGTCGACGAGCGGGTCGCCGCCACCGACAGCCCCGACCGCAACCTTTTCCACCTGAGGCAGAGTCTGCTCTCCCGGGTTCCCATCGCGGCGGCGAATGTCCATGCCATGCCGGTGGACGCCCCGGACCTCGATGCGGGCGCCGCCGCCTATGCCCGCACGCTCGAGGCGATGGCCGGCGCGCCGCCGCGCCTCGACCTCGTCCATCTCGGCCTTGGCCCCGACGGCCATACGGCGTCGCTGGTTCCGGACGATCCGGTGCTCGGCGTGCGCGATCGATGGGTCGCGACCACGCTCCCCTACCAGGGGCACCCGCGGATGACGCTGACCTATCCGGTGCTCGACAACGCGGCGGAAATCCTCTTCGTCGTCACCGGCGCGGAAAAGGTCGACGCATTGAAGAAGCTGCAACGCCACGACCCCGCGATACCGGCGGGGCGCCTGACGGCACCGAACATGACCGTGATGGCGGACAAGGCGGCGACGGGAGGAAATGACGATGGCTAGGACAACGACTTCACGCGCGCCGAGAAAGGCTTTGGCGGAGACGCGGAAGGTTCTGGTGGTCGATATCGGCGGCACTCACGTCAAGATCCTCGCTACCGGCCGGCGTGCCAGTCGCCAGGTCGAATCCGGCCCCGAGATGACGGCCGAAGAGATGGTCGCAAAGGTCAGAAAGCTCGCCGAAGGCTGGGACTATGACGTGGTCGCGATCGGCTATCCGGGTCCCGTCCTCCACAACCGGCCAATACTCGACCCCGCCCACCTCGGCAGGGGCTGGGTCGGCTTCGACTTCCAGACAGCCTTCGGTCGCCCGGTGAAGGTCGTCAACGATGCCCTGTTGCAGGCGATCGGCAGCTACGAGGGCCGACGCATGCTGTTCATCGGCCTCGGCACGGGGCTCGGCACCGCGCTGATCGTCGACAAGATCGCGCAGCCAATGGAGCTCGCGCATCTCCCCTACAAGAAGCACCGCAGCTTCGAGGATTATGTCGGCAATGCCGGTCTGAAGCGCCTCGGCAAGAAGAAGTGGCGGAAGGAGGTCTTCGACGTGGTCGGGCTGCTGAAAGCTGCCACCGAGCCCGACTATGTAGTGATCGGCGGTGGCAACGTCCGCCTGCTCGACAAGCTGCCGCCCGCCTGCCGTCGCGGCGACAACGCCAACGCCTTCAAGGGCGGCTTCCGCCTGTGGGAGAAGGACGGCATCGTCGCCTGAGGAAAGCGGGAGAGGCGGCCGCCGGCCCCGGCCCCCGCGATCAGCTTCAGGCGCCGAAGGTCAGCGTATCGGTCGCGTTCTTCTCGATGAAGTCCCAGTCATAGTCGACGCCGAGGCCCGGCCCGTCGGGGACCGGGACGCAACCGTCCTTGCCGACAGCGTCGGGCTGGTCGGAATAGCTCGCGTCATAGACCGGCGGCACGACATTCGGCATGTCCGGGCCGACCAGCGCCATCTCGTAGAAGCGGGTATTCGGCGTCACGGCCATGATGGCGCGGTGGGCCGGGCCACAGGCGTGATACTGGACGTCGAGACCGAGCGCCTGGCAGAAATGAGCGATCTTGAGCGCGCCGGTGATCCCCATGTCGTATTCGGGATCGGCGTGGATGATGTCGCCGCCGCCCGCCATGATGAAGGCCGCCTTGGCCTCAAGCCCGCGGACATGCTCGCAGACCAGCATCGGGGTCTTCAGCCGCTCGCGGAGCCGCTTGTGGCCTTCGATCGCCCCGCCGGTGTCGCGATAGGGATCCTCGTACCAGACGTAGCCGGCCTCGTCGCAGGCCTGGCCGACAGCCAGCGCATCGAGCCACGTCCTCAGTTCCGAGGCCGGGTCGATCATCAGCGGGAAGTCGTCGCCAACCGCCTTGCGGACGCCAAGCAGGCTCTTCGTCTCCCGCTTCACGTCGCCGTCGTGCCAGCCGTGAATCTTGAAAGCCGCGAAGCCGTGCTCCTTGCAGGCGACGGCATAGTCGGCGAAAGCCTCGGGCGTATCGAGGCCGCCCGGCTCGTCCTGTCCGTGATAGGTGCTGGCATAGGTCGGGAGCCGGGTGCGGAAGGCGCCGAGCATCGCCGCAACCGACGTGCCGAGCCGCCGCGCCTGCAGGTCCCAGAGCGCGATGTCGATCGGGCCGTGGCCCATGTGATCGTAGGCGCGGACCTCGCGCTTCAGATCCTGCCAGATCATCTCGCGCTGGTCGGGATCGCAGCCGAT
>JAGRKY010000844.1 GCA_020442095.1 Bauldia sp. | reverse complement strand
TCGAACAGGCCGGCCGGGAAGTCCCAGTGATAGAGGGTCACCAGCGGGGTGATGCCGGCGGCAAGCAGGTCGTCGACGAAGCGGCTGTAATAGTCGATTCCTGCCGGGTTCACCGCGCCGGTCCCTTCGGGCAGGATCCGCGGCCATGACAGCGAGAAGCGATAGGCGTTGAGCCCGAGCGCCCGCATCAGGGCGATGTCCTTCAGATACTGGTCGCGGTCATAGGCGTTGATCGCGACGTTGCCGGTGTGCTGGACGCCGACGACCTTCTCGGTGACGCGCTCGTCGTTGGTGTAGACATCCCACTTGGAGAGGCCGCGGCCGCCTTCCTGCCAGCCACCCTCGACCTGATAGGCGGCGCTTGCCGCTCCCCAGAGAAACTCTTCCGCTGACACGCTTCCCGCACTCCTTGCCCCGGGCTTTCCCGGCCCGCTCACGCCGTCCTATCATGCGCCGGCGCTCCCGGGCGAGAGTTGCCAATGTCGATTCCGGCAATTGCCGTTCGTCCTATGGACAGGAACAGCGGCAACCATCGGGAGGTTCGAGCCATGTCGAAAATCCGCGTCTCTTCATTCAGCCTGTCACTCGACGGCTTCGGCGCCGGTCCGGACCAGAGCCTCGACAACCCGCTCGGAGTCGGCGGCTCCGCCGTCCACGAATGGGCCTTTCCGACCAGGACCTTTCAGACACAGGTCCTCGGCAAGGACCGCGGCGAGACCGGTCCCGACGACGACATCGCCGCCCGCGGCATGGCAAATATCGGCGCCTGGATCCTCGGGCGGAACATGTTCGGACCGGTGCGGGGGCCGTGGCCGGACGACAGCTGGAAGGGATGGTGGGAAGACGAGCCGCCCTATCACTGCAACGTCTTCGTCCTCACCCACCATTCCCGCCCGCCGCTGGCGATGAAGGGCGGCACCGTCTTCCATTTCGAGACCGACGGCATGCGCGCGGCGCTCGACCGGGCGAAAGCCTCGGCCGGAGACAGGGATATCCGCATCGGCGGCGGGGTGGCGACCATCCGGCAATACCTCGAGGCGGGACTTATCGACGAGATGCATCTCGCCGTCAGCCCTGTCGTCCTGGGCAAGGGCGAAAATCTGCTCCGTGGCCTCGACCTGCCGGCACTCGGCTTCAAGGTGGTCGACTACATCCCCACCGCGCGCACGGCCCATTTCTTCCTGTCACGAGCCTGAGGGAGGGAGCAGCGCCGCCGGTCATTCGGCCGCCGTGCGGACCGCCTCGGCGGTTCGGGCACGCGGGTCGCGATGCATCCGGCCGTCCTTCATGATCATGGCGAAATGCTCGGGGCCGACGAGCAGCGACAGGTCGGCGAGCGGGTTTCCGTCGACCAGCAGCAGATCGGCCAGCGCCCCCTCGCGGATCACGCCGAGTTCGCCGGGATAGCCCATCAGCTCGCCGCCGACCTTGGTGGCGCAGCGCAGCGCCTCGCTCGGCGAGTAGCCGAAGAACTTGACGAAGTGACCGATATCGCGGGCGTTCTGGCCCATCGGCGTGACGGTGAAGCCGTAGTCGCCGCCGACCACCACGCGGATGCCGCGCTTGCGGATCTCGTGGTAGCTGGCGCAGCAGGCGT
>JAGRKY010000843.1 GCA_020442095.1 Bauldia sp. | reverse complement strand
CAGAACCCGCTGCCGGCGAAGGGTGACTCCGGCCTGATCTTCGTCACCGAGGATAACGTCGACACCATCCTCGCCGCGACCGAGGGCGCCCAGTAGCGGCGGCGGACAAGGCAAACACCCGGACCGGGGCATCCGCCCCCGGCCCGGGACTTGCTCCGCTCACCGGACCAGCGGTGGAGAGACACGCAATGACACGGACACTGACCCCGCCCGCTCCCGTCAGCCTCGCGGAATTCGACGCGATGTTCGAATCCCTCAAGAACTGGGGGCGCTGGGGGCCGGATGACGAGCGCGGCACGCTCAACTACCTGACGCCCGACAAGATCGCCGCCGCCGCCGCGCTGGTGAAGAGTGGCCGGACGGTGTCGATGGCGATCCCGATCAACAAGGTCGCGGGTCCCGATAACCCGAACCCGGCGGTCCACCTGATGTCGCTGATGCACGACATCCCGATCACCGACAACGGGCTCTCCTTCGGCATGTGCTACCTCGCCATGGCGAGCCACGGCGACTGCCACACCCATGTCGATGCCCTGAACCACGTCGCCTACAAGGGCAAGCTCTACAACGGCAAGCCGGCAGAACTGCTGACCTCGCGCGGCTCGGAATGGGGCGCCATCACCGCCTATGCCAACGGCATCGTCGGCCGCGGCGTCCTGCTCGACGCCGCCCGCCACCGCAAGGTCGACTGGCTGGAGCCGGGCGAGGCGGTGACCCGCGCCGAGCTCGAGGCGATCGAGGAGGAACAGGGCGTCCGCCTCGGCGAGGGCGATATTCTCGTCTTCCGCACCGGCCATCATGCCCGGCGCCTCGCGCTCGGTGCCTGGAACAACGAGCCGGGCGGCGNNAGGGCAAGGCCGGCCTCCATGTCGATACCGTGCCGTGGATGCACGAGCGCAAGATCGCGGCCTTCCTTCCCGACGGCGACGGCGAGACGGTGCCGAGCAACGTCGAGGCGATGCCCTATCCGATCCACCCGCTGCAGCTCGTCGCCATGGGCATGTGCATCTCGGACAGCCTCAATCTCGAGGATGTGGCGAAGGCCTGCGAGGAAGAGGGGCGCTGGGAATTCATGGTCGTCGGCCTGCCGCTGCGCCTCCCCGGCGCGACCGGGACGCCGTGGAACCCGGTGGCGATCTTCTGACCATTCATGTCTTTCGGAAGCGGGTTCGGAAAACCCGCCGGATTTCCCACTGGAGAACAACATGGAACGTCGCTTCGAGGGCAAGGTCGCGCTGGTCACCGGCGCGACGACCGGCATAGGCCAGGCAACCGCCGTACGGCTCGCGTCGGAGGGCGCCGTCGTCGGCGTCAACCAGAAGCCCGGCCTCGATGCCGGCGAGACCCTTGCCAAGATCGAGAAGGCCGGCGGCAAGGCATTCCCGGTCGTCGCCGACATGCGCGATCCCGCGGCGGTCACCGCGATGGTCAAGGAAACCGCGGACCGCGGCGGGCGGCTCGACTACATCGTCTCCAACGCGGCGATCAATCCCTTCATGCCGTGGCAC
>JAGRKY010000100.1 GCA_020442095.1 Bauldia sp. | reverse complement strand
TGTTGTGGCTGATGTTCCAGGTGCCGATGTCGTCGCCCCACAGGACGAGGATGTTCGGCTTGTTGGCGTCCTGCGCGACCGCCAGACCGGTGGCTGCCGAAAGAGCGACTCCAGCGATAAGGATATGAAGCAGCTTTGGATTTCGAGCCATTTTGCGTTGTTCCCTCCGCTTGGCAATGACCGTCGCCGCGGTTGCCTGCAAATGGCCCCCACGATAGGAAGTTCGGTCGGTAGGGGGAGTGTAGTGAGAAGGCGGGGGGACAATGGTTCAGGTGGATCAATTTCGCGCGTCACCGCTGCAAATCCTTGAGCCACTCCACCGCATAGGCTGGCTGTCCGAGCAGTCCGAAGACTTGAAGCTGTGGATCGCGGCAAACGGACGATGGCGGACTGTTGCGTCCGGGCAGGCGGTCTACCTTTCGGGCGACGACGCCGATGGTTTGTACGGCATCGGGACAGGCGCACTCGACATCCAGTACGTCCCCGATGGCTTGCGATCCGACGTCTGGATACGGGCGCAACCGGGAGGGTGGCTTGGCCAGGAGGCGATCCTGCCGGACAGGCCCCGGGTGTTCAACCTAATCGCCGGAGCGGACAGCCGGGTTTATTTCGTGCCGCGGCGCGCGCTGCGACTCCTGCTGCAGGAACGGCCCGATATGTGGCCTCAACTCTATGCGCTGGCGATCCTGCAGAGTCGCAGGCTGATGGAGCTTCTGTACGATGCCCTGCTGCTCTCGCCGGACTCGAGGCTGGCCCGACTGCTGTTGCGCCTTTCGGTCACCACGCCGAAGATCACGGCGACCCAGCATGATCTCTGCGCTCTGCTCGGCATGCCGCGTTCAAGCCTCCGTCGCTCGCTGAAATCGCTGCAGGACGCCGGAGCCATCAGCACAAGCTACCGGACGATCGAAGTGGTCGACCCGGTTCTGCTTAAGCGGCTGTCGTCCGAATCTGCAGAGCCGTAGAATTCAGGCAGCAGCGATCCGGTTCAGAACAGAGCCGTGAACTGGGCTCGAACCATGGTCTCGTCGGACCCGGTGGCGTTGTCCCAGATCACCCGTCCGTAGGTGAACTTCAGGGTCGCAGCCGGAGTCAGGCCGAATGACGCCGACGCCCCCAGCATCAGCGACTGCTGGAGATTGTTGTCGGATATGCCGTCGCTTTTCGTCTCGCCGCCATATTCATAGAGCGCATCGAGGGATGCCCAGAATCCGGTACCGAAGTTGCGCGTCACGTGGCCCTCGAGCGAATAGATCGGGGCTTGCTCCAGAACGTCCGTGAAGCCTGGTGCATCGGTGTTGTCGGTAAAGAACGACACCTTTGGCATCAGCTCGAACGACGTCAGATGCGGATCGCGAAAGGACTTGCCCGCGTAGTACATCATCGGCAATCCGAGATCGAACACCCAGCGATTGCCGCCCATGTTGAGGACCCGGTTGCTGCTGTAGCTGCCGGTCGGCGCGGTTACCAAGGCAAGCGCGGCCATCGAGAAGCCGGGATCGTAGGCCATGTATTGTTCAGGCGTCAGGGCCGGCGCCCCGATCATGCCGAAAGCGACACCGAACATGGTGTCGCCGAAGCCGGAATCGCCGCCCGTCGGCGTCCGGCCATGCAAGGTCGACAACGATCCGGATACATCGCCATAGGGGACGACCGCCAGCAGCCCGGCCTGATGGCCGGCAATATCCACAGTGGTGGAGTACTGGCTCACGCCGAGCATGATGTTGAGATCGGCACCCTCGATGATGGTCCCCTGGCTCGGCGCGTTGTTGCCGCTCATCCAGAAGAGGAACTCCGAATAGGACTGGGTCCCGTCAGGCACCAGTTGATACGCGCGGGGACCGTCGCCCTGCGCGTCCGCTTCGTCCTCGATAGCCAGGGCGAAAAGCCCTGCAACAGCGATTCCCGTGGCAAGGAAGAACCCGCTTGGCGCCCTGCTCATTGGCTGTCCAATCCCCCGCACGACCAAGTCTCAACCGCGAGCAGTCTAGGCAAGACCGGCCGTTGAATTGCGCCAGATGAGCCCTTTCGGCGAAATTCTGGACCTTCGTGTCCCGTCGCCCCTATTGCCCGACGGGTGTCCGTGAATGGATCGATGAAGGCGGCGAGGTCCGCTATCGGGTGAACGCCGCCAACTGCATCCACTGCAAGACCTGCGGCATCGAGGGCCCCAAACAGAACATGAAGCAGGTGCCGCCGGAGGGCGGCGGCGGGCCGCGCAGCCGCGGCCTGTGAGCCCTGCGGTCGCACCGACGAACAGCGGGTGCGATGAAGAGGCCGGAAAAGATAAGCCGGCAAAGCTCCGTTCCGAAACGCTGCCCGCCCGTTGGCGTCTTTCCCGAATTTCCCCGGCTTCTTCTTCCGGCGGCCAGCCGGTTTGCCCCGATCGAATCCGCGCGGATCGCTTCACATGCCGGGCACGGAATTCATGTTCGTGTCACGCCGCGCTGCTACCCGTCGTCCGCACCTGGATTAGTCACAGCCATAGGGGTCATGCGCCATGTCGGCGCTCGCGGGCCAGAAGATTTTGGTCGTTGGGGTTGCCAACGAACATTCGATTGCGTGGGGCTGTGCCAAGGCCTTCCGGGGCCAGGGTGCGGATCTTGCGATCACCTATCTGAATGGCAAGGCCGAGCCTTTCGTCAGGCCGCTCGCCGAGTCGGTCGGGGCCGAACTCATCCTGCCGCTCGACGTCACTCAGCCCGGTGCGCTTGAGGAGGTCTTCGAAGAGATCGCGTCACGCTGGGGGCGGGTCGACACGATCCTCCACTCAATAGCCTTCGCGCCGAAGAACGATCTCCACGGTCGCGTCGTCGATTGTTCCGCCGAGGGCTTTTCCGTCGCCATGGACATCTCGGTCCATTCCTTCCTGCGGATGATCCACATGGCGGAGCCTCACATGACCGACGGCGGCACATGCATGGCGGTGTCGTTCTTCGGTTCTTCGCGGGTGGTGCGCAACTACGGACTCATGGGGCCGGTGAAGGCCGCGCTGGAGAGCGCGGTTCGCTACGCGGCCTCCGAACTCGGGGAAAAACGCATCACCGTCCATGCCCTGTCGCCGGGGCCGCTGATGACCCGCGCCGCTTCGGGCATCGACCATTTCGACGCGTTGCTCGAGGCCGCGGCGGAGCGCGCGCCGACCCATCAGCTTGCCACCATCGAGGACGTCGGTGCTCTCGCGGCATTCCTCGCATCGTCTCAGGCCCGGAATCTGACCGGCGGTGTCCATGACATCGACGGCGGATTTTCCATCACCGTCTAGGCATCACATGACCAGCGTCTTTGCACTCTTCGATCCGACCCATCAGCCGGCCGTACCGCGGCCCGAAAGCGATGTCCTCGCCAAGACGAATGTGATGATGGAGGAGTCCGGTCGCGAACTCACCGCCATCACCCAGACGACCGACATTCTTGCGACGGCGTTCATGAAGCACAGCCGCCGTATCCTCGATACCCATGCGGCGCGTGCCAAGTCGCTGATCGGCGACCTTCAGGGCCTCACCGAGAAGTTCCGCGCGACCCAGGACGCCGGTACGCTGGCAGACCTCACCCGCGACTATCAGCGCGACGCCGGCGAGCGCGCGGTCCTCGCCCTCGATGCGCTGCGCAAGCGCGGCGACATCTTCCTCGAGCATGAAGCCGCCGGCTGTCCGCCGGTGCTCGTCTATGACTATGAAGTGGTCATGGACGGCGCCGATCTGCCGTCGCCGTGCAATTACATCCTCCTGAAAATCCTGCCGCCGGAAGGCGTCGAGATCAAGGACTGGAAGCGCCCCTATATCATCATCGACCCGCGCGCTGGCCACGGTCCGGGGATCGGCGGATTCAAGACCGACAGCCAGGTCGGCGTCGCCCTGCGCGACGGGCATCCGGTTTATTTCGTCGCCTTCAAGCGCGCTCCCGAACGGGGGCAGTATCTCTCCTACGTGACGCGCGCGGAAGCGGCCTTCGTCCGCGAGGTCATGCGTCGCCATCCCGATGCGGCCAAGCCGGTCGTGACCGGCAACTGCCAGGGCGGATGGGCGACCCTCCTGGTCGCAGCGACCAATCCCGATCTGACCGGGCCGGTCGTCATCAACGGCGCGCCGGTCGATACCTGGGCGGGTGAGGTCGGCAACAACCCGATGCGCTACAACGCCGGCGTCCTCGGCGGCAGCTGGGTTCCGATGTTCCTGTCCGATCTCGGCGGCGGCATCTTCGACGGCGCCCACCTGGTGCTGAACTTCGAACTGCTCAATCCGGCGCGGACCTTGTTCCGCAAATACACCGATCTGTTCCGCGACATCGATCACGGTGAAGAGACGTTCCTCGAATTCGAGAAGTGGTGGGGCGGCTACTTCCTGATGACCGAACCGGAGATTCGCTGGATCGTCGAACAGCTCTTCGTCGGCAATCGCCTCGTCAAGAACGAAGCGCGGATCGAGCCCGGGCGGCCGCTCGACCTCAAGGCGATCCGCGCGCCGATCGTGGTGTTTGCCAGCCATGGCGACAACATCACGCCGCCGCAGCAGGCGCTCAAGTGGATCGCCGAAACCTACGCGGATGTCGGCGAGATCAAGATCCGCGGCCAGCGCATCATCTACATGGTGCACGAGCAGGTGGGCCATCTCGGCATCTTCGTCTCCTCGAAGATCGCCAAGAAGGAGCATTCCGAGGTCGCCTCGACATTGAAGACCATCGAGTCGCTCGCCCCGGGTCTCTACGAGATGCGGATCGAGGACTATTCCGGCGATGTCGAACACCGCAATTTCACCGTCGGATTTGTCGAGCGGACGCTCGACGATATCCGCGGCTTCGACGACGACTTCGAGGACGAGCGTCCCTTCGCCGCTGTCGCCAGGGCCTCGGAATTCCAGGCCCAGGCCTACGACCTGATGGTCAGGCCGATGGTGAAGGCGGCCGTTACCGACACGGCGGCGGAAATCGGCCGCGTTCTTCATCCGGAGCGCCTCTCCCGGGCGATGATGTCGTCGCGGAATCCGGTGATGCAGCAGGTCGAGGCCGCGGCTGCCAGGCTCCGCGCCGAGCGGAAGCCGACGATGAAGGACAACCCCTATCTCGCCGCCGAGGATCTATGGGTGCGGTCGGTCGAGCAGGGGATCGACTTCTGGAAAGACTGCCGCGACATGATGTACGAGCTCGTCTTCCACAGCGTCTGGGGCACGCCTTGGGCGCGGAGCTTCGGGCGGACGCATGAGGCGCGGCGCACTCTCAAGAGCGTGCAGGAATTGCGCGGCCTGCCGGAAGTCACCGCGGCACTCTACAATATCGAGCGCGGCGGTCTGGTCGAGGCGGTCATCAGGATGCTGATCCTGCTGGCCGAGGATCGCGGCACCGTCCGGCGCGACCGGCTGGAGCGGTCGACGCGGGTGCTCACCCAGGACGAGCCGTTCAAGTCGCTCAGCGCGGAGCGGCGGGCGATGATCATCCACGAACAGACGCTGATCGCCACCTTCGACATCGAGGGCGCGATCGCCACGCTGCCTACGCTCCTCGAGACGGAGGAGGAGCGCGACCTTGCGGCCCGCATCGTCCAGTATATCCCGGGCGCAATCGGCGAGATGACGCCGCGGACCCTGGCGATGCTGCAGCGCTTCCACCAGGTGCTGGGCCTGCCGCCGGTCACCGAGGACATCTTGGTCGATCCGCTGGCGACGGAGCCCGAAGTCGCCGAAGGCGCGGAACCAAACGACGGCGAGAAGACCTCGGCCAGATCGAAGAAGACGGCGGGTCGCGGGACGGATGTTTCGGAGGCCGCGGAATGAAGCTCGAAAACCGCCTGTTCGACGAAATGCAGGTCGGTGATACGGCGGAATTGCGCCGGCTGATCACCACCGACGATCTCTATGTCTTCGCCGCCGCCTCGGGCAACTACAACCCGGTGCACCTTCCCGAGATGGACGGCGACGGTGACGGCGCCGCCGAAAACGTGGCGCCGGGACTGTTTGTCGGGTCGCTGATTTCGGCCGTGCTTGGCACGATGCTCCCGGGACCGGGCACCTTGTACCGCGCGCAGAAGTTCGAATTCCACGACCGGGCCCATGCCGGCGAGGAACTGGTCAGCCAGGTCAGAGTGCTTGAGAAGAATGGTGCCGGGTCGGTGCGTCTTGAAACCGAGGTACGTCGGGTTTCGGACGGTGCGCTGATCGTCACCGGCGAGGCCGATGTCTTCGCTCCGAAGGCGAAATTCAGCCGGGACGATGTCGAGGTGCCGGGGCTGGTCGTCCAGCAGCATCGCCATTTCAGGAATCTGCTCGAGCGCACGCGACATCTCGATCCGCTGGCAACCGCGGTTGTTTGCCCGGAAGAGGAACAGTCCCTGAAAGGGCCGTTGATCGCGGCGAAGGACGGGATCATCACGCCGATTCTGGTCGGAGACCCGGAGCGCATCGCCAGGGTGGCCGAGAGCGCCGGTGTCGATCTCGGCGGTTGCGAGGTGGTGGCGGCGGCTTCGGACGAGGAGGCGGCGCGCATCGCCTGCGACCTCGTCAACGAGGGCAGGGCGGGCGCGGTGATGAAGGGTCACCTCCACACCGATACATTGCTCAAGCCGATGCTCGACAAGGCGACCGGGCTGAGGGTCGGCCGCCGTTTCACCCACGTCTTCGTCATGGATGTGCCGGGCACCCCGCGACCGATCCTGGTCACCGATGCAGCGATCAACATCGCTCCCGACCTGATGACCAAGGTCGATATCGTCCAGAATGCCATCGACGTTGCCATCGCGATCGGCACCGACGAACCGCGCGTCGCCGTCCTTTCCGCGGTCGAGACCGTCAACCCCGCCATCCAGTCGTCGATGGATGCGGCGCTGCTTTCGAAAATGGCCGAGCGCGGTCAGATCAAGGGTGGGCTGGTCGACGGGCCTCTCGCCATGGACAACGCCGTCGACATTGCCGCCGCCCGCACGAAGGGGCTCCACGGCGAGGTCGCCGGGCAGGCGGACGTGCTGGTGGTTCCCGGCATCGATTCCGGCAACATGCTCGCCAAGCAGCTGGCCTTCCTGAGCCACGCCGAAGGGGCAGGACTGGTGCTCGGCGCCAGGGTCCCCGTGATCCTTAACTCCCGATCCGACAGCGCCATGTCGCGCCTTGCGTCATGCGCCGTCGCGGCCCTCTACCATGCGCGCGGAGCGGGGGAAGGGCGACAATGACGTCGGCGCTGCTCGCGCTCAACGCGGGCTCCTCTTCGCTGAAATTCGCGCTCTACCCGGTGGAGGAAGATGCGCCGATCGCCGACGGGATTGTCGATCGTATCGGCGACGATGGTTCGCTGCGTCTCCGCGATGCGGATGGCGCCGATCTTCCGGTCACCGTTTCCCTCGACATGTCGAACCATGCGGCCGCGCTGCAGACGGTCCTCGCTGCTCTGGAATCCGCCTTTCCGGGACTCGCGATCCTGGCCGTCGGCCACCGCGTCGTGCATGGCGGCACGGACTATGCCGCGCCGGTGACGATCGACGAGGAGATCCTGGCCGCGTTGGAGGCATTGTCCCCGTTCGCCCCCCTCCACCAGCCACATAACCTCGCCGGCATCCGCGCGGCGTTGACGGCGTTTCCGGATGCGCCGCAGATCGCCTGTTTCGACACCGCTTTTCATCGCGCCCATCCCTTCGTCAACGACACCTTCGCCCTGCCGCGGGAGTATTACGACAAGGGTGTCCGGCGGTATGGCTTCCACGGATTGAGCTACGACTACGTGACGGGCGAACTGGCCCGGATAGCGCCGCGCATTGCCGAGGGGCGGGTGGTGATCGCCCATCTCGGCAACGGCGCGTCGATCTGCGCCATCCAGGACGGGCGCTCGGTCGCCTCGACGATGGGCTTCTCCGCGCTCGACGGCCTGCCGATGGGCACCCGCTGCGGCCAGCTCGACCCCGGGGTGGTCCTCTATCTGCTGCAGCAGGAGAAACTCTCCCCGGACGAAATCGCCGAGCTTCTCTACAAGCGCTCCGGCCTGCTCGGCATTTCCGGCCTCTCCAACGACATGCGACAGCTCGAGTCGTCCGGCCGGCCGGAAGCCAGCCAGGCGATCGACTATTTCGTCTTCCGCATCCAGCGCGAAATCGGCGCGATGGCCGCCGCCATGGGTGGCATAGACGCGATCGTCTTCTGCGGTGGCATCGGCGAGAATTCCCGGCTGGTCCGCGCCCGCGTCTGCGAGAGGATGGCGTGGATGGGAGTCGAGATCGACCACGCGCGGAACGCCGCCAATGAGACCGTGATCTCGTCGCAGATGTCCCGGACGACCGTCATGGTGGTTCCGACCAACGAGGAACTGCTTATCGTTCGGGCAGTGCGGGGACTGGCACTTGGCGGGAGCGAAATGGTATCGCGGGTGGCATAGCCGGCTTGCCGATTCCGGTCGTGTTCCATCCCGCTGGCCTGCCGGCCCGGGCGGACGCAAGGCAGGCCATCAGTGACAGAGCGTCCGAAGGAGGCATCAAATGAAGATCGAGCAGGTTGGCGTCATCGGAGCAGGGACGATGGGCAGCGGCATCGCGCAGGCTTTCGCGGTGGCGGGCTTTCCCGTCGTCCTTCAGGACCTGACCTCCGACGCGCTCGACCGGGCCCGGTCGGGAATCGCGAAGAGCCTCGGCAAGCTCGCCGACAAGGGCGTCATCACCAGGGAGGCGTCGGAAGCGGCGATCGGAAGGATCGTCCCGACGACTGCGATGGAGGACATGGCCGATTGCGACCTGATCGTCGAAGCCATCGTCGAAAAGCTCGATGCCAAGACCGCGACGCTGAAACGTCTCGACGAAATCTGCGGCGAGGAAGCGATATTCGCGTCGAACACCTCCTCCATTCCGTTGACGGCGCTCGCAGCCGCCTCCCGCCGTCCCGGGCGGGTGATCGGGATGCACTTCTTCAACCCGGTGCCGTTGATGGCGCTGATCGAGATCATCCCCGCGCTGCAGACCGAAAGCGCGGTCACCGACGCCGTCTTCGACGTCGCCCGGGCGATCGGCAAGACGCCGCGTTTGTCCAGGGACAGCTGTGGCTTCGTCGTCAACCGGGTTCTGGTGCCGATGATCAACGAGGCGATCAACTGCGTCGCCGAAGGGGTTGCGACACCGGAGGACGTCGACAGCATGATGATGCTGGGCGCCAATCATCCGATCGGCCCGCTCGCGCTCGCCGACCTGATCGGCCTCGACATCGTGCTGGACGTCATGGAGACCCTCTATGACGGCTTCAACGATCCCAAATATCGTCCGAGCCCGCTCCTCAAGCAGATGGTCGCGGCCGGCTATCTGGGGCGAAAGACCGGCCGGGGATTTGCCACATATGACGCGCCGCCGCCGCGTCGCGCCGAGGCCGCCGAATAGGACGGCCTCCGGGCCGGGCCGGTGGCATGGTCCCCGGCGGGGGACCGGCCGGTCTCAGCGCCGGGCGACGGTGAGCGATGACCTGTCATTTCTTCAAGGCCCATGACGGAGCGCGCCTGGCCTATCGCGTCGACGGCGAAGGCCAGCCGCTCGTCGCGCTGGCAGGCCTGTCGCGGGATTCCAGGGATTTCGACTACCTCGTCCGCCACCTCGACCAGTGTCGGGTGATCCGGCTGGATTCGCGCGGCCGGGGCGAGTCGGAATGGACCGGACCCGAGACCTACACCGTCGAGCGGGAGAGCGCCGACGTCATCGCCCTGCTCGATCATCTCGGGATCGACCGCGCGGCCATTCTCGGCTCGTCGCGCGGCGGCCTGATCGGTCTGGTGCTGGCGGCCACCCAGCGGGCGCGCGTTGCCGGCCTCTGCCTCAACGATGTCGGCCCGGTCATCGAACGGGCGGGTCTCATGCGGATCGGGCACTATCTCGGCGTGACCCCCGCGGTCGATAGCCTGGTGGAGGTCATGGACCGGATGCCCGCGACGATGCCGGGCTTCGACGGCGTCCCGCCGGAACGATGGGCGGAGGAAACGGTCCGGCATTTCACCGAGGGCCCGGACGGCATCGGGCTGACCTACGACCCGGCACTCCGCGAGAGCTTCGACAAGGCGATGGCCGGGCCGCTGCCCGAGCTGTGGGATCTGTTCGACGCCTGCGACGGCTTGCCGATCGCGCTGATCCATGGCGCCAATTCCGACGTGCTCAGCCCCGGGACGGCAAACGAAATGCAGCGTCGGCGCCCGGACATGATCCGGGTCGAAATCCCGGATCGCGGGCATATTCCCTTCCTGGACGAGCCGCAGGCCCTGGTCGGGATCCGGCGGTGGCTGCGCTGGATCGAGGCGGGAGCGCCGCCTCGCGGCGAGCCGTCGCAACTCCCCGGGCGGGCCGGCGACATCCCGTTGTCACACGAGGGTGATCAAGACGTAAGCTGAGTTCGCCGGGTCGCGCGGAAGCTTCGCCAGCCAGACGAGACGGATGCCTGGCAAGCCCCGCGCTCCTGCGGCGGCGACCGGCGAAGCGATCCGCCCGCCGGTGAGTCTTCCGGAAATAGCGACTGCAAGGGGAGTGGCCTCCGTCATGAACGAACACAAACAGTTGCCGCAAAGGGTCCTCGACGAGATTTACGAGAACCTCGACGAGGAACTCGAGCTCGAGCTCGACGACGAGCGATTTGCCGACCTGATGGATCGGCCGATGGTCGAGCCGGGACGGTCGCTGGATCGCGGTGTCTATTTCCGCGAGCTGCTTCGCCTCCAGGGCCAGCTCGTCAAGCTCCAGGACTGGGTGGCGGAGAAGCGTCTCAAGGTCGTGGTGGTGTTCGAGGGGCGGGATGCCGCCGGCAAGGGCGGGGTCATCAAGCGCATCACGCAGCGCCTCAACCCGCGGATTTGCCGTGTCGTCGCCCTTTCCGCGCCGACCGAACGCGAACGCTCGCAGTGGTATTTCCAGCGCTACGTGCCCCATCT
>JAGRKY010000842.1 GCA_020442095.1 Bauldia sp. | reverse complement strand
AGGCGCTGGAGCTCGGGGTCGACGATTATGTGACCAAGCCGTTCTCCAATCGCGACGTCGTCGAACGCGTCCAGGCGCTCATCGCCAGGGGAGCGGTCGAGTGACCCCCGCCTCACCACCCGAGGCCAGGCTGACCGACCGGGCCTTCGTCCTGCCGGCGCTGACACTGATCCTGCTGACGCCTCCGATCGTTACCATCTTCGACGTGCCGGTCTTCGTCTTCGGCATCCCGCTGCTGCATATCTACTGCTTCGGCCTCTGGCTCGCGGCGATCATCGCCGGAGGGTTGTTGTCGAGGCATATGGCCGGGCGCGGGAGGGACCGCACCGATGAAGCTGCCCCCGGCAATGGCGCCTGAAGGATGCTGAACACCGCCACCATCGTCGCGGTCGCCCTCGCCTATCTGGGCCTGCTATTCGCGATCGCCTGGTACGGCGATCGCCGCGCTGATGCCGGTCGCAGCCTGATCCGCTCACCGGTCGTCTACACCTTCTCGCTCGCGGTCTATTGCACGTCGTGGACCTTCTACGGCGCGGTCGGCACGGCCGCCCGGCGCGGCATCGAGTTCCTGACGATCTATACCGGCCCGACCATCATCTTTCTCGGCTGGTGGTTCCTCCTCCGCAAGATCGCACGGATCAGCAAGTCGCAACGGATCACCTCGATCGCCGACTTCATCGCCTCCCGATACGGCAAGAGCGCCAGCCTCGGCATGATCGTCACCGTCATCGCCATGCTCGGCACGATGCCGTATATCGCGCTCCAGCTTAAGGCGGTGTCGACCAGCTTCGCCGTGCTCGTCAGCTACGAATCCTCGCCCGACCTTGCCATCGCCCTGACCGACTCGCCGGCGGTGACGCTGACCGACGCGGCATTCCTCACCGCCGTCGGCATGGCGATTTTCGCCATCCTCTTCGGCACGCGTCACATCGACGCCAACGAACATCACGAAGGCATGGTCGCGGCCATCGCCTTCGAGTCCTGTGTCAAGCTTCTGGCTTTCCTCGCAGTCGGCTTCTTCGCGGTTTTCGCCTTCGGCAGCAGCGTCCTCCCAGGCGCCGGACAGGCAGCCGCTTCCGCCGGCTGGGAGAGCCTGACCCGGTTTCCCGAGAATGGTGCATCGCGTTTTCTGACCATGACCTTCCTGTCGATGGCCGCGATCGTCTGCCTGCCGCGCCAGTTTCACATCACCATCGTCGAGAATGTGGACGAGCGGCACCTGTCGACGGCTTCATGGCTGTTTCCGACCTACCTCTTCCTGATGAGCCTCTTCGTGCTGCCGATCGCGGCGGCCGGGGTCACGTTGCTGCCGACCGGCGCCAACCCGGATTTCTACGTGCTGACCGTCCCGATGGCACAGGGCCATGATGGTCTCGCGCTGCTTGCCTTCATCGGCGGTCTTTCGTCGGCGACGGCAATGGTCGTGGTCGCGGCGATTGCCCTCTCGACCATGATCTGCAACGACCTCGTCATGCCGGTCCTCCTCAGGATCAAGTGGCTGCGGCTGGAGGATCGCGGCAACCTCGCGACCCCGCTTCTCTATATTCGCCGCGTCGCCATCTTCGTCGTTCTGCTGCTCGGCTATGCCTATTACCGGCTGACCGGCGAATCCGGTCCCCTCGCCCAGATCGGCCTCGTCT
>JAGRKY010000841.1 GCA_020442095.1 Bauldia sp. | reverse complement strand
CTGGGTCTATTCCTGCGACTGGTAGTCCGGCGCCGTCCCGATCCGCGGCCGGGCGTCGCGGAGGAAGCCAGCGGCTCGCCTTATCGCCGTGTCCCGGGGCGGGTCGCCTCCACCGTCGCATCGGTGGAGAAATCGAACCGGTCGGCGACCTCGTAGAGACCGCGAAGCGTCGTCGCCTCGATCACCGCGGCGATCCGCTCGTGGCGCACCTCTTCCTGCGCGGCGACGCGGGCCATGGCCTCCTCGAGGCTCGGCCGGTCCGGCAGATCGAGGAAGGCGATGGCGATGATCTCGCGGTCGTCGGCGGTGCCGGTCGCGAGGATCGGCCCGTCGACCGGCACGCCGAAGCCCTTGTCCGGATACCAGGCGGCGACGAAATCCGCATAGGTCTTGCCGGGCCTCAGCCGGCGCGCGAGCACGGCGACATACATCTTCCTCAACTCCTCCCTTGTCGGGTGTGACCAGGCTCACTGCGCGGCCGTCGGGTCGGTGCCATCTTGTCCTCATCGGGATCCGAAAGTGAATCGGATGGAGGACTTCCATGAACCGCATTCAGACAAACGCTCAGGACGCCGACGGAACCACAGACTACGATCACTATCGTTCGATGGCGCAAGAGCTTCGCGCCAAGGCGCTGGCCAACATGTTCGGCACCGCGCGCGTCGTCATCTTCAACGCTGCCCGCGTCCCCTTCCACCGCAATCGCGCCGCTTGAGGGGGCTCGCGATGAACACCAACCAACGCCTCGGCCGCAATCCCGACGGCACCACCAATCCCGGCTTCCGCTACGTGCGGCCATCGCGCGGCGGACAATGGGCCGCCGTCTTCGACCGGACACGCATGGGCTTCGCCTCGGCGATCGCCGCGCTGATCGACCCCGAACTCGCGCCGCGTCGCTGACGCCTACTGCGCCCGGGTGAGCTGCAAGACGCAGTCGGGCCTCTGCAATTGCTGCTGCACGCAGGCCGAATGGGTCAGCACCAGCGTGTTCATGTTCGGCATTGCATAGAGCCAGAGTTCGCCCGGCGGCAGCGGGCCATTGCTGCCGGTGGAGGTCGAGTAGTGCTGCTGCACCTCAAGCCGCAGCCATTGCCCCTCGGTGAACCAGCGGCCGGCGATCCAGTCATAGCCGCCTGATGCGCCGACCTGCATGCCGAAGGATTTCTGGAATTGTCCGGTCGGCATGAAGCTGTATTCCACCCGTATCGCCGTACCGGTCGCGGGGTCCATTCCCTGAGTGACCCAGGCCCCGACGATTCCGCTCTGCTGCGCCCGGGCCATCGTGCCGCCGAGGGTGGCGAGCAGGATAGCAACGAAAATCACCAGTCTCAGTATCGGCATTTCCTCACCTCATGGCGACGCCGGCGGCGCCTGGCTCTTCGGCCATGATGGAAAATGGCAGGCACCGGATTCCATGACGTGGATCAATCGTCACATGCTGGAGGCGGAGCGGCCGACGCCGCGGGACGACGCGCCGTTTACGATCAGGCGGCAGATGCCCTCAATGCCGTTCGACGAAGGAGTCGAGGACGCGCTTGCGGCCGGCCTTGTCGAAATCGATGGT
>JAGRKY010000840.1 GCA_020442095.1 Bauldia sp. | reverse complement strand
CACCGCGCCTTCGACATGACGCCCGACCCGATAGCGGCGCTGGAAACGCTGATCGAGCTCGGCGTCGACCGGGTGCTGACCACCGGCCAGGCGCCGACCCTGCTGGAAGGCGCCGAGCTGATCCGCGAGCTGGTCAGGGTCGCGGACAACCGCATCATCGTCATGCCCGGCGGCATCAACGAACGGACGGCGGCCCGCGTCATCGAGTTCACCGGCGCGCGCGAATATCACTTCGCGGCGCTGACGCCGACCGCGAGCGGCATGCAGTTCCGCCGGCACGACGTCTTCATGGGCGGCGAATTGCGGCCGCCGGAATACGACCGGCTCGACACCCATGTCCAGCCGGTCGCCTCGATCATCGCCGCCGCCGGCAAGGCCCGGATCTAGGCGTTGCCGGCCACTTCCGGCAGGTAGCCGAACTTCCGCATCAGCGGCTGGTGCGCCTTGACCACGCGGTCGACCTGCGTGGACGTCAGGGCGTTGCGCCATTGATCCTGCCGCCCTGCCCGGAAGAAGGGTTCCGTCGAACCCTCGAGGTTGCCGGCGAAGCCCTCGCGCGCTTCCTGCTCCCTGAGCCGGTCGAAGCCGGCCATGGCGATCGCCTTGTCGAGCTGCTCGTCGGTCGGCGTCATCAGCAGGTGGCGGGCGATCGCGGCGAAGCTCTCCGCGGGCTTCTCCGCGAGGTCCTCGTAGCGCACCACCAGCACGACCGGATGCGAGTGATCGGTCCAGCTCTTGACGTGCTCCGACCATGAGCCGGTGATGACCGGCACGTTCTCCCGGTTGGCGGCGATGCTACGTCCGGACACCGCCATTTCGTCGATCGCCTGATCGATGGAGATGCCCTGGAAATGGGAGATGGAAACGGCGACGTCGAGCGGATTGCGCAGCAGATAGATCGCGCCGGCGCTGACCGCGAGGTTGACCGCCGGGTGGCCGCGATCGATCGCATTGGCATTGTGGGTCGCGACGAAGACCGGCCGCCGCCAGCGGTTGGCGATATCGGCCTGGACCTTGGGTCGGGCCTCCGCGATCTCGGCCGCGCTGGCGCGGAAGGCCGGCTTGCCGAGATGGGTCCGGTACTGATCGGCCTTCTCGGTATCGGAGAATTCCCCCATCCGCGCGATGTCGACTTCGTCGAAACCCGGATCGGCGATCGACTTGACCAGCCCGTAGATGAAGGCCTGCGCCCAGGTGATGCCGGAGCGCGGATAGGCGGCGAGCCAGATGATGCCGCGCGGCCGTGACTTGCTGAGGTTGATCATCGGATTTCCGTGGTGTTGCTGCGGGCAGCCGGTCAGTTCGGGAGATAGCCGAAACGGGCCATCTGCTCGCCATGGGCGGTGACGATGCGATCGATCTGCTCGGGGCTGAGGATCTCGCGCCACTGGCCGGCGCGGCCCTCGCGGAAGAAGGCCTCGGTGTGGTCGGGACGCTCGACGAAGCCGCCCTTCTGCTCCTCGGCCCGCATCCGTTCGAAGGAGGAGAGCGCCACCGCCTCGTCGATCTGCTCCGGCGTGACGTCGAGGCGAAGGTGCTCGACCATCTCGCCGAAGACCCCGCGCGGGTCGGCGACGAGATCCTCGTAGCGCACGACCTGAATTGCCGGCGTCGGATCGGCCGTCCAAGTCGCGACATTCTCGGTCCACGAGCCCCAGATCTCCTGCGCGGTGGTCTCGATGGTCACCGGCGAGTTGAGGCTCGCGCCGAGCGAACGGATGGCGCGGTCGATCGGGACATTGAGGTGGTGGGAAAGGGAAATGGCGACATCGAGCGGGTTGCGGACGATGTAGACGCCGCCCGCCGAAAAGGCGCGGTTGATCATCGGATAGCCGAAGACCCGCCCGAGGAAGGAATGGGTCTTGGCGAAGACGATGCCTTCCGCCTCCTCGGCGATCGCCTGCTGGACCTTGAGCCGGACCTCGGCGATGTCCCGCGGATTGGCCTCGGTGATCGGCTTGCCGAGGAAATGCTCGTAGAGGTCGATCCGGCCGGCGGCGCTGCGGCTCGTCCGGTAGAGCTCGTCGATATCGTGCTCCTCAAGCGGCTTGCCCGCCGCCATCCTGAGCAGATGGTGGATGAAGACCCGGACCCAGGTATTGCCCGACTTCGGATAGGAGGCGATCCAAACGATGCCCCGTGGATTGGCCGGATCGACTGCTATCATCCCCCGCTTCGCCTTCCCGTTCAGGCGGCGGCTTCGGTGAGCGCTGCGACGAGGTCGTCGACGATCGCCGAGATCTGGCCCGAGTCGTCGCCCTCGGCCATCACCCGGATGACCGGCTCGGTGCCCGAGGCGCGCACCAGGACGCGGCCGTTGCCGCCGAGGCTGGCATTGAGATCCTCGATCATCTTGCGGACGTCGCTGTTCTCGAGCGGGCGCTTGCCGCCGGTGCGGACGCTGCGCAGGACCTGCGGCAGCGGCTCGAAGAGATGGCAGACCTCGCTGACCGGCTTGCCCGAATGCCGGACCACCGCGAGGAGCTGCAACGCCGCGACGAGGCCGTCGCCGGTCGTCGTATAGTCGGAAAGGATGATGTGCCCCGACTGCTCGCCGCCGAGATTGTAGCCTTCGAGACGCATCGTCTCGGCCACGTGGCGGTCGCCGACCGGCGTGCGCAACATGTCGAGGCCCTTGCCGGCGAGATAGCGCTCCAGCCCGAGATTGGACATCACCGTGACCACGATGCCGGGCTTGGACAGGAGCCCCTGCTCGGCCCAGGAGGTGGCGATCGCCGCCATGATCTGGTCGCCGTCGACCAGATGGCCGCGCTCGTCGACGACCACGGCGCGGTCGGCATCGCCGTCGAGGGCGATGCCGATATCGGCGCGCACTTCCCGCACCTTGTTGATCAGCGTCTCCGGCGCGGTCGAGCCGACCTCGCGGTTGATGTTGAAGCCGTCGGGATCGACGCCGAGCGAAACCACCTCGGCACCGAGCTCCCAGAGAGCCTCCGGCGCGACGCTGTAGCCGGCGCCGTTGGCGCAATCGATGACGACGCGCATCCCCTCCAGCGACAGCGTGCGCGGCAGCGTGCGCTTGGCATATTCGATATAGCGGTCGCTGACGCCGTCGATGCGCCGGGCGCGGCCGAGCGCATCCGGCGCGGCGAGGCGGTCGTCGAGATTGGCGTCGATCAGCGCCTCGATTTCCGCCTCGGTCTCGTCCGACAGCTTGGCGCCATCCGGCCCGAACAGCTTGATGCCGTTGTCGTCATAGGGATTGTGGGAAGCGGAGATCATGACGCCGAGATCGCAGCGCATCGACCGGGTGAGCATGGCGATGCCCGGGGTCGGGATCGGGCCGGTCAGCAGAACGTCGATGCCGACCGACAGGAAGCCCGCGGCGAGCGCGTTCTCGATCATGTAGCTCGACAGCCGCGTATCCTTGCCGATCAC
>JAGRKY010000839.1:1693-2191 GCA_020442095.1 Bauldia sp. | reverse complement strand
ACTACCGCAACGCCCGGCCGAAGTATCTCGAGGCGTGGGTCGACAGCCTGATTAACTGGGATTACGTGCTGGAGCTCTACGAGAAGGCGATCGCGTAGCGCGCCTCGCGGCCGGGCTGTTTCCGGCCGACGTGAAACGCCCCGGACGACCGGCATGCAACGGCCGCGTCTCCGGGGCTTTTTCGTTCAGTAGGGGAAACCCCGCTTGCAGGGCAGCCACTGGTTCCAGTCCGGCCAGTCGGTCTGGGCCCAGTAGAGCCACGCCTTGCAGTCGGCCTGGCTGCGGAAGCAGCGGACCATCATCGTCGTTTCGCGCTGATCGAAGAAGCCCTTCCGCGCGCCCTGGAAGTTGGTCCACCAGATCGATTTCTTCGCCGCCGACGCCTTGAGCGACTTTGAGCAGATCATCCCCTTGACCCGCGGCGGCGGGGCGGCCGACGCCACCGGCGGCATGACCGAGGCCGCCGCCAGCGCGGCGCACAAGGCTATTGGCAGGGCA
>JAGRKY010000839.1:0-1616 GCA_020442095.1 Bauldia sp. | reverse complement strand
CGGGTTCGCCGGGAGCCGTGTCGGCGTCCTGCTCGCCGGATCGCGGAGATTCCCCGGACTCCGCAGATTCTGGCGTCGCGGCGGTTTTGGCCGCTGCCTGGCGCCTGCTCCTTCGCCGCCATTGCCAGGCGATGCGCGCCGCCCGCGCCCGCCGCCGCGCATAGAGCGCTCCGCGCGACACCATCAGCCGGCCGCGCTCGATCTCGCCGATCTCGCCGGCATAGACCTCGGCAAGGGCCTCGCGGAAACTGGTGATGCCGGCACGCGCGATCGCCTGGAAGCGGCGAAGCGACACCATCCACAGCGGGCTGACGAGGAGCGAGATGGCGATCACCGCTATGGCGAGGCGATAGGTATCCTGGGAGACCGCGCCGGAGACGAGCCCGCTTGCCGCGAGAACGAAGGAGAATTCGCCGATCTGCGCCATGATCAGCCCGCCGGGAAAGGCCTGTTCCCACGGCGTGCGCACCAGACGCAGCAGGGCGACGTTGATGCAGGTCTTGGCGGCCAGCACGGCGATGACCACGACGATGACGGTGCCGAGATTGGCGATGACGAAGTCGAGGTCGATCAACAATCCGATGGACAGGAAGAAGACGACGATCAGCAGGCTCTGGATCGGGTGGGTCGCGGCGATCGCCTCGGCGCGCATGGTCGAGCCGGCGATGACCAGACCGGCCAGGAAGGCGCCGAAGGCCGCCGACAGGCCGGCAATGCTGGTCAACGCCGCCGCGCCGAAGCAGAAGGCGACGCTGGCCAGCGCGACCATGTCGACCCGCCCGCTCATCCGCTCGGTGAAGGGCAGCTTGATCTTGCCCGGGCGGGTCGCGAGATAGCGCAGCAGGGCGAAGATCAGGATGGCGGCGATCGCCAGCTTGATCAGCAACCCGGCGATATCGCTGTCGCCGCGGAAGGACGAGAGGATCACCAGCATCGGCACGACGGCGATATCCTGCGCGATCAGCACCCCGACGGTTATCCGTCCGGTCGCGGTCCGTGTCTCGCCGAGTTCGTCGAGCATCTGCATCGCCACCGCGGTCGACGAGATCGCGACGATGAAGCCGAGGGCGATGACGGCCTCGAACTGCCAGTCGAAGACCAGGCCGAGCAGCCCGGCGACGGCGAGGCTGGCGAGAATCTGGCCGGCGGTGACCAGCGAAGAGGTCGCCGCGACCGTGGCGAAGACCCGGACCGAGAGCTCCATGCCGATCAGGAAGAGCAGCATGATCACCCCGAGCTCGGCGAGCGCGGTGATCGACCCGGTATTGGATACGAGGCCGAAGCCGGTCGGGCCGAGGACGACGCCGGCCAGGATGTAGCCGACGATCGGCGGTTGGCGGAACCGCATGAGCACGAAGCCGAGCAGGGCGGCGATCGCCATGATGAAGGCGATACCGGTCAGGTCGACGAGGTGCTCCTCCAATCGGTCACTCCCGAGGTTGCCGTTTCCACCAATCTAGCACGTCCGATGATTCGCATTTGCGGCGGCCATGAAAGGAACGTTTTACCGCGCCACAAGAAGGACCCCGACCGTCAACCGGAACTTGCCAAGATGGCCGGGATGCACCGCATGGCATTGACTGAGGTGATCGGAGTGAACCAGGGCGGCCTTCAGC
>JAGRKY010000838.1 GCA_020442095.1 Bauldia sp. | reverse complement strand
CCGCCGTGACGCCGCCCATCACCGCCGCCCGCGAACCGGATTCGAGGTCTTCCTTGTGCTCGGCCCCGGGCTCGCGGAAATGGACCTGGGTGTCGATGACGCCCGGCAGGATGTGGAGGCCGGTGCAATCGACCCGTTCTCCCGAGGCCTCCGGGCCGATCGTGCCGATCGCCGCGATCAGGCCGCCGCGGACGCCAATGTCGCGGATGGCGGTGCCGTCCTGGTTGACCACGCTGGCGCCGGCGAAAACGACGTCGAAGGTTTCTGCGCTCATGTCGATCCTTGTCTCGGCGGGCCTCTCCGCTTACGTAACCAGCCGATCGCTGGCAAGTCCTGGAACATGCCCAATGACCGAAGCCCTCATCGCCGAACTGCCGCGACGTGGCGTCGTCGCCGTCTCCGGGCCGGACGCGCTGTCATTCCTCGACAACCTGCTGACGTCGAATGTCGACGCCGCCGGCGACGGCCGGGCGGTCTTCGCCGGGCTGCTCTCGCCGCAGGGCAAGCTGCTCTTCGACTTCATCATCTTCCGCGACCATGACGAGCGCTACCTCCTCGACGTCGCGCAAGGTGCGGTCGACGGGCTCCTCAAGCGGCTCCAGATGTTCCGGCTGCGCGCCAAGGTCGAGTTCGCCGACCTCTCGGACGAGCGCATCGTGGTCGCGGCCTGGGGCAGCGACCGGCCGCCGCAGCTCGACGGCGTGGTCGCGCCCGATCCGCGCCTCGCGGCGCTCGGCTTCCGCGCCATCGTGCCGCCGGGGGCCGACATGGCCCCGGATTTCGCGGAATCGACGCAAGGCCAATACGACGCCCATCGCATCGTCCTCGGCGTTCCGGAGGGCGGCATCGACTTCGCCTTCGGCGACGCCTTTCCCCACGACGCCGACATGGACGACCTTGCCGGCGTCGACTTCGCCAAGGGCTGCTTCGTCGGCCAGGAGGTCGTGTCGCGGATGAAGCACCGCGGCACCGCGCGCCGCCGGGTCGTCATCGGCCATGGCGCGAACCTGCCGCCTGCCGGCAGCGAGGTTGCCGCCGGCGGCAAGCCGATCGGCACCCTCGGCTCGTCGTCGGGCGACACCGCGCTCGCCCTCGTCCGCATCGACCGCGCCCGCGAGGCGATGGACGCCAGGGTGCCGATCCTCGCCGGCGGCACGCCAATCACCCTGACGATACCGGCCTGGGCGACGTTCGACTGGCCGGCGGTGATCGATCCCGAATAGCGCAAGACCCGGCGAATCGGCGACAATCGGGACGAGACAGGGATTCCCGAGCGCCGACGATGCCCGATCGACCGAAAGCCCCTCCCCGCGCCTGGCAACGGATGCTCTCCGGCAGGCGGCTCGACCTCATCGACCCGTCGCCGCTCGACATCGAGATCGCCGACATCGCCCACGGTCTGGCGCGGGTGGCGCGCTGGAACGGCCAGACGGTCGGCGCCCATGCCTTCTCGGTCGCCCAGCACACGCTGCTCGTCGACGATATCCTGGCGATCACCGATCCCGGTCTTACCCCCCGCGACCGGCTGGCGGTCATGCTGCACGACGCGCCCGAATATGTGATCGGCGACATGAT
>JAGRKY010000837.1 GCA_020442095.1 Bauldia sp. | reverse complement strand
CGGCGATCGTCACGTTGATGTAGCGAGTGCGGTAGACGTCGATGCCGAGCGTGTCGGCGGCTTCCGGATGCTCGCCGACGGCGCGGGCGCGCAAGCCCGATCGCGTGTGGAAGAGGTAGTAGGTCGCGACCAGCACCATGATCAGCGCGCCGTAGACGAAGAGGTTCTGGCGGAAGAGCACCGGGCCGATCACCGGCAGGTCGCTGAGCAGCGGAATGCGGATCGGCCGGAAGACCGGGGCGTTGTTGAGCCAAGTATATTTGGTCAGCACCTGGCTCGAGACATAGGAGGTGAGGCCGAGGACGAAGAGGTTGATCGCCACCCCGGCGATGATCTGGTCGACGCGGTGGGTGACGACCAGCGCGGCGAGGATGAAGCCGAACAGCCCGCCGATCGCGACCGCGCCGACGATGCCGATGAAGCCGCCGAGCACCGAGCCGATCAGCGCCCCGGCGAAGGCGCCGGCGAGCAGTATGCCCTCGATGGCGATGTTGACCACCGCGACGCGCTCCGACAGGACGCCGGCGAGCCCGCCGAGCGCGATCGGCACGGCGCGGACCATGGTCGATTCGAGCATGCCGGTCAGCGAGAAAGACTTGCCCGCCGTCGCCCAGGTGAGGAAGGCGGTGACGACCAGCAGAAGGCCGATGCCGAGGAAGATATTGGTCGAGCGCCCGCCGCCGCGCATGAACTGGCGGATGCCAAAGAAGGCGAGGAGGCCGGCGACGATATAGGCATAGGGCGCGGCCGGCACGACGAGGTTAGGGATGCTGATCACGTCGCGCGGCAGGGTCAGCCGGAAGACGGCATTGCCCTCCGAGGTGACGCCGAAGGCCGCCGCGACGAAGACCGCGAGGCAGAGCAGGATGACGCCGTTGATCTTCTTCTGCCGGCGGCGGGCGAGCTCGAGATCGGCCGTCGTCACGGGCGCTGTGTCGGTTACCGCCATGCGAGCCACCCGTCTGACATGCTAACGCCCCGCCTCTCGCCGGAAGACCCAGGGGATGGTGGCGCGGACCAGGGTCGGCGCCGCCATGAAGACGATGACCAGCGCCTGGATGATGGAGATCAGGTCGATGCTGACCCCGGCCTCGACCTGCATCTCGCGGCCGCCCGCCTGGAGCGCGCCGAACAGCAGTCCGGCGAGCAGGACGCCGACCGGGTGCGAGCGGCCGAGCAGCGCGACGGCGATGGCGTCGAAGCCGGCGCCGCCGGAGAAGCCCGGCGAGGCCCGGCCGAGAACGCCGAGCACCTGGTTGGCGCCGGCAAGGCCGGCGAGCGCGCCGGCGGTCGCCATCACCATGACGATGATCATCCCCGACTTCATGCCGGCATAGCGCGCCGCCTCGGGATTGGAGCCGGCGGCGCGGAACTCGAAGCCCCGGGTGGTGCGGAAGAGCAGCCAGTAGACGAAGAAGACGGCGGCGATGACGAGGATGATGCCGGCATGGACGCGCAGGTTCGGGTCGATCCAGTCGAGGAGCTTCGGCAATTCCGCGCTCGGCAGCACCGACTGCGAGATCGGGTCGGCGCGGCCCGGCTTCTGCACCGGCGGATTGCGGAGGAGGTAGTCGACGAGTCGCATGGCGATCAGGTTGAGCATGATGGTGGTGATCACCTCATGCGCCCCGGT
>JAGRKY010000836.1 GCA_020442095.1 Bauldia sp. | reverse complement strand
CGAAGCCGCCGGCGATCATGACGATGGTCATGCCGACGACGACGATGCCGTCGGTCGATACCGATTCGGCCAGGGTCCTGAGGTTGCCGACCGACCAGAAGCCGTTGACGAAACTCGCGACGACGAGCAGCGGCACCAGCGGCGGCTTGACGAAGAGGCGGATGAAGGTGGGCGAGGCGAGCGCGTTCATGCCGTCAGGCTCCGCCCCGGCGCCACGAATAGAAGGCGACGGCGCCGGTCAGCACCATGCCCTGGACGAGAAGCTGGATCGGGTACTGGTAGTTGAGGATGGTCATCACGTTGGTGATGACGGCGATCACCAGGATCGCCCCGGCGGTGTCGGCGGGTCGGCCGACGCCGCCGGAGAGGCTGGTGCCGCCGAGGACGACGGCGGTCAGCGCCGGAAATTCGTAGCCGCCGATCGCGGTCGGATCGAGATGGCCGACCAGCGAGGCGATCAGGACGCCCGAAACCGCCGCCAGAACGCCCGAGATCACATATGTGGCGATGCCGATCCGGACCACCGGGATGCCGGCCCGGGTCGCCGCCTCGATGTCGCCGCCGATCGCATAGACGTGGCGGCCGAAGACGGTCTGGCTCATGACGAAGGCGAGTACCGCGACGAGGGCGGCGAAGATGAACACCGGCAGCGGAATCCCGAGCGGCCGCGCATGGGTGAGCGCTGTGAATGTCTCGCCGATCGCCTCGGCCCGGACATGCTGGCCGGAAACCAGGGCAAGCACCGCGCCGATCACCAGGAACTGCATGCCGATGGTCGCGACGATGGAATTGGCGCCGGTGCGGTAGACCGCGAGGCCGTTGACGGCGCCGATGCCGGCGCCGATCAGGATCGGCACGACGATGGCGAGCGTGATGCCGACGCCACCGGCAGGGCCGAGGAGCAGCGCGACGACCGCGGCCATCATCACGGTCGCACCGGTCGAGAGGTCGAACTGGCCGCCGATCAGCACGACGGTCATCCCGAGCGCGACGATGCCGGTGATGACGCCCTGCTGGAGGACGGCGGCGATGTTGTTGGGCGACAGGAAGCGGTCGGAGACCAGGGCGGCGATCACGATCACCGCCACCAGCACGAGCCATATCGGCGTCACCACGTCGGTGAGATGGAGGCGGCGGCGGGGGAGGGCCGCGACGCTCATGGGCCGCCGCCGTTGGCTGGTGCCAGCTTGCGGCCGCGGATGATCATCTCGACCACCTCGTCCTCGCCGGTCTCCGCCGCCCGGACCTCGCCGACCAACTCGCCATTCTTGAGGACGACGATGCGATCGGACAGACGGATGACGTCACGAACGTCGTGGCTGATCAGGAGGATGCCGATCCCCTGGTCGCGGAGCCGCTGGATCAGCGCGGCGACCTGGGCGGTCTCGTGAGGGCCGAGCGCCGCGGTCGGCTCGTCCATGATCAGGACGCGGACGTTGAAATGGATGGCGCGGGCGATGGCGATCGCCTGGCGCTGGCCGCCCGACATCTGCCGCACCGGCCGCTCGATATCGGTGAAATTGGGATTGAGGTCGATAAGAGCCGCCGCCGCCTCCTCCGCCATCCGCCGCTTGTCGAGGAAGCCGAGGGAGGTCCGCAATTCGCGGCCGAGGAAGAAGTTCGACGGCGCGTCGAGATTATCGGCGAGCGCCAGCGTCTGGTAAATCGTCTCGATGCCGTGGCGGCGCGCATCATTCGGGGAATGGAAGGCGACCGGCTTGCCGTCGACCTTGATCTCGCCGGAGGTCGGTGGGTAGACGCCGGAGAGGATCTGGGCAAGCACCGACTTGCCCGCCCCGTTGTGGCCGACCAGCGCGACGACCTCGCCCGGATAGACGGACAGATCGACGCCCTTCAGCGCCTGAACGCCGCCGAAACGCTTGGTGATATCCACCATCTCGACGAGAGGATTTGCCGCCAAGGTCCGTCTCTCCTTCATCCACAGCGTATGAGGCGAGGCCTGCCAGAGTCAATAAATCAAGTTCATTGTTTTACTTTAATAGGCTAATCGTTCTCCGATGCTTGACCAGATCAATCCCCTCGGCCCGGCGGCCAATACCGCGAAGCATGTGGGCCGGCATAACCGTCGCGTCGTGCTTCATGCGCTGAGGGTCCACGGCAGTCTGTCCCGCGCGGAACTCGCCCGCTTCACCGGCCTGACCCCGCAGGCGGTTGCCAATATCGTCGACACGCTGATGACTTCCGGCCTTGTCCGTGAGGCGGGCCGTCGCAAGACGCGCCGCGGCCAGCCGCCGATCGCCATCGAGATCGCCAATGACGGCGGCTACGCGGTCGGCGTCCGGATCGACGCCACCTCGTTCGACGCGGTCGCCTCCGGCCTCGGCGGCGAGCTGATCGAGATGCGGGAAGGCCCGGTTCCCGATGCGATCGAGACCGACTGGCTCGACTTCGTCGCCGGCATCCATGACGAATTCGGCGCGCGCTTCGGGACCGACCGCTGCCTCGGGATCGGCCTTGTCACGCCGGGCCCCTTCGACATCGACTGGCCGGGCGTGCCGACGCCGGGGGCGATACCCCAGTTGCAGGGCCGCGGCATTGTCGACCAGCTCGCCGCCCGGACCGGGACCGACGTCTTCCTCGAGAACGACGCCTATGCCGCCGCGCTCGGCGAGAAGCTCTACGGCCAGGCGACCGAGTTCTCGGACTTCTTCTACGTCTATGTCGGCGAAGGTGTCGGCGGCGGCATCGTCCTGCGCGGCGAGCCCTATCGCGGCACGCGGGGCAACGCGGGCGAGTTCGGGCACCTCATCGTCGATCCCAACGGGCCGCAATGCTATTGCGGCAATCGCGGCTGCCTCGGTGAATACCTGTCGCTCGGGTCGATGCGGACCTTCCTGCGCGATGCCGAGGCCGCCGGCGAACGCCACGACGACGCCATGGAGCGCTGGGTCGCCCGCGCCTCGGACGCGCTGTCGGTCGGCATAGCGGGTATCGAGAATCTCTTCGATCCCGAAATCGTCGTGATCGGCGGGTCGGCGCCGGTGCAGCTGCTCGAACGGCTGGCCGCCGGGCTCGGCGACCTCCGCGCCTCGGTCCGCCAGGACCTCGGCCGCCAGCGTCTCCGGGTCAGCACCCTCGGCGAAAGAAGCGCCGCCCTCGGCGCATCGGCGCTGCCGATCCTCGCCGCGACCAACGTCTAGGCGCCGGCCACCGAGGCATCTGCCGGCGCATCATCCCGCTACGTCACTGCGCCTGGTAGACGACGTTGGAGCCTTGGTAGCGCGGCGCGTATCGCTGCGAGCCGCACTGGCGATAGGCCTTGCCGTTCTCGACGACCTTCTTGCAGCCGCTCGGCGTCGCGTTGAAGATCGTGCCGGGCTTGAGCGGATCCTGAACCGGGTTGCTCGAGTCGGTTCCCCAGTGATTGTAGAACGTGTTGGTGTTGTGCCAGGTGTCGTAGTCCTGGTGATGCTGGCGGCTGCCGCCGCTGGACTGGAAGTTCGGCGCTGAGAAATGGCCGCCGCCACCACCGCTGCTGCCGTGGAAGCTGCCGCCACCGCCGCCGAAGCCGCCA
>JAGRKY010000835.1 GCA_020442095.1 Bauldia sp. | reverse complement strand
GATGCTCTCGCTCTTCGGCGGGGCCATCGCCGGTCCCTATTCGGCGAGCAAGGGCGGCGTCGTGCAGCTCACCAAATCGCTGGCGGTGGCCTGGGCGCCCTACGGCATCCAGGTCAACTCGATCCTGCCAGGCTTCATCGACACCGACCTGACGCGCGGCGGAAGGACCAAGACGCCGGAGATGTTCGCGCGGATCGAGAGCGACACGCCGGCCGGCCGCTGGGGCATCCCGGACGACCTTGCCGGGCTCGCGGTCTTCCTGGCGAGCAGCGCATCGGACTTCGTCACCGGCACCGCGATCCCGGTCGACGGCGGCTATTCGGCCCAGATGTAGCCTGAGCGACGTGGCTTGATGCCCGGCGGGTGCTAAGCTCGGCGCCATCATGGCGTCCTACCAGCACATCGTCGTCCTCACCGGAGCGGGGCTCTCGTCCGAGTCGGGCCTCAGCACCTTCCGCGACAAGGACGGGCTGTGGTCGAAATACCGGATCGAGGACGTGGCGACGCCCGAAGCCTTCGCCCGCGACCCCGAAGGCGTGCTCGCCTTCTACAACAGGCGTCGGCGCCGGGTGATCGGCACCAGACCCAACGCCGGGCACGTGGCGCTGGCGCGCCTCGAGGCGGAATTCCCGGCCAAGGTGACGACCGTCACCCAGAATATCGACCCGCTGCACGAGCGGGCGGGCACCAGGAACGTCATCCACATGCATGGCGAGATCCTGAAGGCGCTCTGCATGCATTGCGGCACGCGGCGACGCTGGGAAATGGACCTCGCCATCGAGACCGCCTGCGGCACCTGCGGCCGGACCGGGGGGCTGCGGCCCGACGTCGTCTGGTTCGGCGAGATGCCCTACGAGATGGACCGGATCGCGGACGCGCTCGCGACCTGCGACCTGTTCATCTCGGTCGGGACCAGCGGCAGCGTCTATCCGGCGGCGGGATTTGCGGCGAGGGCATTATCGGCCGGCGCCCATACGGTGGAACTGAACCTCGAACCGTCGCGGAACAACGCGCTGTTCGCGGAAGCGATCCACGGCAAGGCAAGCGAGGTGGTGCCGGACTATGTGGAGAAGCTGCTGGCGGGCTGAGCCCCGGCGCCACCGGTTCCGCTTGGCGACTCCGCACGACCCGGCATAGGCTCGCTCTCCAACCCACCTGGCCGCCGCCCGCGACCTCCATCATCGGGAAAGAAGATGAAGCACCGTATCGACTGGGTGCGGCAGAACTGCCGCCTGCTCTCCGCGATCTCCGCCGAATTCGAGGCCGCGAAGCCATTCGCCGGCAAGACCATCGGCACCGGCATCCATCTCGAACCGAAGACCGTGGCGCTGATCCTGACGCTGCAGAATGGCGGCGCCCGCATGGTCTCGACCGGCAACCTCAACTCCACCCAGCCGGAGGCGGTCGACTATCTCCGCGCGAACGGCGTCACCGTGATCGGCGGGCCGACCCGCGACCCGGACGAGCATCGCGGCAACCTCAAGGCGGTGCTTGCCGAGAAGCCGGACGTGATCCTCGACAACGGCGGCGACCTCTTCGACCTCTACCTGCAGGACCGCTACCCGGGCCTGCTCGGCGGCACCGAGGAGACGACCTCCGGCCGGATGCGGCTCGCGCCGATGCGCGACGAACTGGCGATGCCGATCCTCGTCATCAACGACAGCCCGATCAAGCAATTCGCCGAGAACGAACACGCGGTCGGCCAAAGCGTGCTCGAATCCTACATGCGTATCACCAACCGCGTGACCAATGGCCAACGCGTCACGGTCTTCGGCTACGGCGCCTGCGGCAAGGGCGTCGCCGCGAATCTGCGGGCCGCCAATGCCAAGGTCAGCGTCGTCGACAGCGATCCGCTGAAGCGGCTGCAGGCGCATCTCGACGGACACGACACGCCGCCGCGCGAGGTGGCGCTCGCCAGCGCCGACTTCATCGTCACCGTGACCGGCGGCGGCCGGATCATCGGTGCGGAAGACCTGCCGTATTTCAAGGATGGCGCGATCCTCGCCAATGCCGGGCATTTCCCGGTCGAGATCGATGCCGCGGGGCTCGCCGCGAGCGACGCCGTGGCGGAACGGACGGCCTACGAGGTCGGGGTCGAGAGCCTCGTCCTCAAGGACGGCCGGACGATCCATGTCGTCGCCGAGGGCCACATGTTCAACCTCGCCGGGCCGCGGCCAATGGGCAATTCGATCGAGACGATGGACCTCGGCTTCGCCCTTCAGGCCCGATGCCTCGAAGCGGTCG
>JAGRKY010000099.1 GCA_020442095.1 Bauldia sp. | reverse complement strand
TTCCATTCATGCGCCACATCGCTGCGGCTCACTCCTCGAAACGGCTCCGCGGGGCATTTCCGGTCAGATCGGCTTGCGCCCACCCTTCCGCACGGTCCGCTCGGAACCGGTCTCGATCGTCCGTTTTGCCCTTCCGGACTCGACCGGCCCTTTGCAGTGATAGGATGGTGCCTCACTCCCCCTCATCAGGGAAGCGCGGAGTCGCGGTTGTGGGATTACCGGGGATAACGGGGAGCGCGTGCAATTCGCCGTGGCATGGTGTGCGAATCACGCCGCCCGGCTTCAGCTCGACCAACAGGCCGGATGGCGGGGATGACAAAACAGGACGACAGCGACCAGAAGCCCGTCGTGGATTTCATCGAGGCGTTTGCCCGCTTCGACTATGGAGCAATGGCCGATCTGCTCGCAGTCGATGTGCGAAGCTACATCACCAATCGTGACGGCGGCGTGACCCCCGTCCACGGACGGGATGCCTTCATGGCGGCGATCGAGGCGGTCGATTACCGCAGCGTCGCGCCGCAGATCGCGATCACCCAGATCCTCGGCGTCGAGGCGGGCCGCGTCATGGTGATGATCGAGATCAAGGCCGAGCGGAAGGGACGGCACCTCCACAATTTCGCGACCTTCCTGATGGAGGTCGCGGGCGGCCTCATCCATGCGATGTGGATGGTCGAGGCGCTCCCCGCCTACAGCGATTCCTTCTGGAAGGACTGAGGCTGGAAAGGCCGAGTCCGGAAAGACGGGGGCCGGCCCCATGTCGGGAGGCCGGCCGCCAGGTGTCTTCATGCGAACTGCGCGATCTCGTCGAAGTCGAGGCGGGGATTGCGCGGGAAGAGCTTCTCCTCGTCGCCATAGCCGATGTTAATCAGGAAGTTCGATCGCACGGTGGTTCCGGCGAAGAATTCCGCATCGACCGCTGCCCTGTCGAAGCCGCCCATCGGCCCGGCGTCGAGCCCGACGGCGCGGAGCGCGAGGATGAAGTAGGCTGCCTGGAGCGTGCCGCTCTGGGTCGCCGTAGCCTCGATGAAAGCATCATTGCCGACGAACCACGCGCGGGCGTCGGTATGGGGGAAGAGCTTCGGCAGCTTGTCGTAGAAGGCCATGTCGTAGCCGACGATGGCGGTCACCGGCGCTGCCATGGTCTTCTCGCGGTTGCCTTCGGCAAGCGCCGGCTCGAGCCGCGCCTTGGCCTCGGGGGTCTCGACGAAGACGACACGCAGCGGCGAGGTATTGGCCGCCGTCGGCGCCATCTTGGCGAGTTCGACCGCCTCCTCGAGCAGGTGGTGGGGCACCGGCTCGGCGAGGAAGGCATTATGGGTACGGGCTTCGCGGAAGAGGCTATCCAGCGCCTGTGCGTCGATTGGCCCCCGGAAGCGGTGTGCGGATTCGAAATCCGCGGTCTTCAGAATCTGGTTCATCGGTCCCATCTCTTGTGAGCTGAGGGGCATCCATGCCCGCCGGCTAAAAAGATGGGCCTCTTGATATATCGATAGAATTGGCCAAATACTGCTCGTTAGTATCAGTTTGGGTGATAGATCGTGCTTGACTCCTTGACCCTCGACCAGCTTCGCGTGCTGGTCGCCGTTTCCGAAAATGGCAGTTTTTCCGCCGCCGCGCGCAGCCTCGGCCGTGTCCAGTCGGCGATCAGCCAGTCCGTCCAGTCGCTCGAAAGCGCACTCGGGACAACACTCTTCGATCGCAGCGGCCGGGTGCCGAAGCTCAACGACGCGGGCCGGGTGATCCTCGCCGACGCGCGACGGCTGCTCGGCGAAGCATCGACGCTGAAGGCGCGGGCCGAGGCGATCGCCAACGACATCGAGGCGGAGCTGACGCTGGCGGTAGACGCGATCTTCCCGATCGGGGTGCTGACCGCCAGCCTCAAGGATCTCGCCGAGACCTTTCCGAATCTGCCGGTGACGCTTTTCACCGAGGGGCTGGGCGGCGCCGAGCAGAGGCTGCGGGACGGAACGGCCCGGCTCGGCCTCTATGTCCCGCACGGGATCATCGGCGAGAACCGGGAGACGGAATTCCTGGTGACCATCCCGACCGTGCCGGTGGCATCCGTCGACCATCCGCTCGCGGCGATCGATGGTCCGATCGACCGCGAGACGCTGGAGCAATCGGTGCAGCTCGTCCTGACCGACAGGACGCCGGTTTCCGAAGGACTGAGCGGCGGCATCATCAGCCATCGAACCTGGCGCTTCGCAGACCTGACGACCCGGCTCGACTTTCTGCTCGCCGGCTTCGGCTGGTGCCATATGCCCTGGCACATGGTGCGGCAGGACATTGCAGGCGGTCGTCTGAAACAGCTCAATCTCCGGGAGCGGACACGGCACGAATTCCCGATCCACGTCATCCACGAGCGCGGCCGCCCGCCGGGCCGGGCCGGGCGCTGGCTGATCGACCGCATCCGGCAGCAGCTACCCGAATGCGTCGGCCGCGGGGGACTGCCGGCGACCGCCCTGGTGATGGCTCCCATCAGTCAAACCGATGGATTCGATCGGAATTTCAGCACTTCGCGAATGGCCTCCGCTACGGAACAGTGAGCCGATCAGGGGAATCCCGACGGCCCTCCCGCCGCCCGGGTCCCGCAAACCGGATCGGAGACAGCGGAATGCTGAATATTGCCGTCATCCTCGGCAGTACCCGGGAAGGGCGTTTCGGCGAAAAGCCGGCGCGCTGGATTTTCGGGGAACTGGAGAAGCACGAAGGCGTCAAGCCGACATTCATCGACCTGCGCGACCATAAGCTGCCCTTCTTCAACGAAGCGGTATCGCCGGGCTATGCCAAGGAACCGTTCAAGGACGAGGCGGTGGCACGCTGGACCAGGGCGATCGCGGCGCAGGACGGCTTCGTCGTCGTCGCGCCGGAATATAACCGCAGCGTCGGCGGCGAGATGAAGAACGCTTTCGACTGGGTCTATCGCGAGTGGAATCGCAAGGCGATCGGCTTCGTCGGCTATGGATCCGTCGGTGGCGCGCGCGCCGTCGAGCATATGCGGCTGATCGCGGTCGAGCTGCAGATGGCGCCGGTGCGCCAGGGCGTCCACCTGCCGATGGACCTCTACATGGCGATGATGGGCGAGCAGGCGCCGGTCGATCCGGCGCTGTTCGCGCCCGTCCAGCAGACGGCCGACACGATGCTCGACCAGGTGGTCTGGTGGAGCGCCGCGCTGAAGGCGGCGCGCGACCGGGACGAAATGGCGGAAGCGGCCTGACCTCGCCGCATCCTGTCGTTCCGCCCTGACGCGCTGTCGTTCGGCCCTGACGCGGCGGGTTGCCATCGGCTATCCTTGCTTCTCCGGCGTTTCCGAACGCCCCCGGAGGACGGCGTGTGGCAACCCATCGACCGCTCGTTCCAGAAGGACGCGCTGCGGTTCGCGCCAGTGAGGCCGAAGACGGCGCCTGCGCGCCAGCCTCGCGTCCGTTTGTTCTTGCCGCGACCATCCTCGCCTCGTC
>JAGRKY010000098.1 GCA_020442095.1 Bauldia sp. | reverse complement strand
CGCCCCGCCGCACGGCGGCATCGCGCCGGGTGTCGACCGCATCGTCATGCTGCTGTGCGAGGAGCCGAACATCCGCGAGGTCGTGCTGTTCCCGATGAACCAGCGCGCCGAGGATCTGATGATGCGGGCGCCGTCCGAAGTCAGCGCCCGTCAGCTCGGCGAATTGCACATCAGGCTGAACCTGCCCGAATAGGGCAGGCCCAGCGGTCACCTCTCAATTGGGTGACTGCTGCGTCGGGGCCTCCGTGGCGCCGGCCGGCGGCGGCGCCTCCTCGACGGCGGGTGCCGGCGCGGGGGCTGGTGCCGGAGCGGGCTCTGCCGGTTGGGCAGGCTCGGCCGGCTGGACAGGCTCCACCGGTGTCGCGGGTTCCGCGGGGGGCGCGACCTCGGCGGGTGGCGCGGGTTCCGGCGGCGGCGCCGGTGGCTCGCCCGCCTTGCCGGTGATCGAAAGGCCAAGCAGGCTGACGATGTTCTGGGGCGCGTTGGAAAGCGTGTCCGGAATGGTCATCAGCGGGACGGGCGACGGCGGGTCGAGCTTGAAGGTGATCGAGCCACCGGGCGCGGCGACCAGCTCGACGACCGCGGGCGTCAGTTCCTTCATCAGGCCGGTTTCCCGGATCAGCGCCGCCAGTGCCGGGTCGCTGGCCGTCGCGATCGACATCAGGAACGGGATCGCGCCGGCGAACTGCTTGCGGAACGTATCGAGCGGCACGGACATGCCGAGCTGCTCCCCGGCGAGCACCAGCGCGCTGCCGACGAAGCTCTCGTCGGTGATCGTGATCTCACCGTTGAGCAGGGTCATATTCGGCAGGGCCTGCTCAAGCGCCTTCTCGTCGGCGAAGGCGGCAATCGGGAAGCCGCCGAGGGCGAAGTGCAGGGCGACATTGCCGATCTGCTTGAGGCCGAAGCTGAGATCCTTGACGGTGATGACGTCGCTGTCCGGATCCCATTCGCTGTCTGCGAACAGGTTGAAATTCAGCTCGTGATAGCCGAACCGCTCGAGCAACTGGCGCGCTTGGCGGTCGTCGATCGCCGAGGTGGGCATCTTGAGTTCGACCACTTCCGCCTTCGACCGCGTCGGGAGGTAGCCGACATAGTCGGAGGTCTCGATGGCGAAGCGCTGTAGGCTCAGCCGGTCGATGTCCGGTGTCTGGACCTCGAGGCCCGCCAGCTCGATGTGTCCGATCGAGGAGACCATCGACGAGACATCCGGGTCCCGGCCCTTGTCGACATCCTGCACCAGCGCGGTCAGGCCCTCGACGCCGCCGAAGGGGATGCCACCGACGGCGAAACGGCCGAGCCGCATGGCGAACTGGCCGCGGACGGCGGATTCGAGGCCCTCTATGGCGAATTCACCCAGCCCGTCGATCGAGAAATCGGCGAGCGACAGGCTGCCGAAGGAGAAGCGGTCGATGCCGGCGGCTTCGATGGTGAAGCCGTTGACGCCGACGCGGCCGAACGACCACGAGCCGAGCAGACCGGGCAGGTTCCGGACCGCAAGCTGCTGCGCCATCGCCGGCGGCATGTCGGGCGCGACCATCATCGTATCGAGGAAGTAGCCGAACGGTTCCGGCGGCTGGCGGACACGGGTGTTCTCGACCACGACGCTGTCGATCAGGAGACGGATGCCGGTGACGTCCATCTCGATGTCGTTATAGGCGGCAAGGCCGATGCCGTCGTGCCAGACCATGTCGCCGACGCCGTCCTTGTAGAGATCGGGATCGTAGACGCGGAGAAAGGCGGCGATGTCGGTGTCGCTGCCTTCGATGCTGCCGATGGTGGTGTTGACGAGGCCCTGTGGCGACGGCGACTCCATGCGGATCGGGCCGGCGCGCATGGACGCAAGCTTGCCATCCGCGAAGCCGTCGAGACGAAGGTGATCGTAGGTGATGCGGGTATCGACGTCCTTGAGCTTCTCGACGACGGCCACCGAGCCGACGCGGGCGCGATCGAACCGCGCCTTGATCGCCTCGCCGTAGAGCTTGACCATCGAGGTGAAGGGCTTGCTCGGCGTGAAGACCACATCGTTCATCAGCGGAACGATGAGGTTCTCGATGCCGACGTCCCTGACTTCGACGGTGACGAACCCGACCTTGACGACGCCGCCGTCGGCAAGAACCGACGTGACCTTGAAGCTTCCGTCCGGCGACTCGGCATAGCCGGTGACGGACAGGCTGGCGATGGAGATGTCGGTGCCGAGGGTCTCGGTGCGAGCGACGAAATCGACGAGCGTGGCGGTATCGGTCGACCGGTCGTAGGTGAGCCTGCCGTAGCTCGCCGACCAGTCGGGCAGCGCGTCGATGGCGGCCACTTTTTCGCGCAGCGCGGTCTCGACCGGTTCCTCCGCGACGGCGATGTTGGGAAGAAGCAGGAGAGCCCCGACGAGGGCGAGGCGGCATCGCGACATCATGGATTCACTCTCTGAAAGGGCGCGGCACCCCTTAGGCAATAGAGGTCCCGGCTTCAAACCGGAAGCCGGGACCTCGCTCGATCAGTTGTTCGCGGTCACTTCGACGGCGAGAACGTCGGGAAGGGTCTGCGGCGCCTGGTTGGCGGTACCCATGATCTCGACGAATTTCATCGGCTGCGCCGGCGAGACGGTGATGGCGATCGACTTGGGATCGTTGAGGAACGCCGCACCGGCCTTGGCGACCTTGTCCTGGAAGGCAGGGTTGCCGATGAAGTTCAGCATGAAGGGCAGGGCGCCGGCGAACTGGGTGACGACATCCTGGCGCTGCACGCCCATCATCTTGGCCTGCATGTCGAGGACACGCTCGACGACGCCGGCATTGTCGAACCGGATGCTGAGGCTCTCCAGGGCGCCGTCCTTGCCGGCGTTGCCCGGGTCCTTGCCCTGCATGATGTCGCCGAGGGAGATGCCGTTGAACTTGCCGGCGACCGCCAGCTTGCCGACATCGGCAGCGTCGAGGGTGAATTCACGGAGGGTCAGGATGTCGCCGTTGGACTCATAGGCGCCGGCGACATTGAGGTTGACCGTGAACCCGCTGGTGTAGCCAAGCTCATCCAGGATCGCCTTCTGCTGCGGGTCCTGGGCGAAGACCTCCGGCGGGATGGCGATCGAGGCAACCTTCAGGTCGAAGTCGCGCGGATTGCCCTGGTCGTCGATATCGATGGCGACACCGACCGACCCGATGGCGAGCGGCGCCGGCATGTCGCTGCTGGTGATCGACAGGCCGGTCAGGGTGACCTCGCTGAACGGACGGATATGGGCCTTCGCCTTGATCTCGTCCGGCGAGGGGACGGTCGCGTCCTTGAGCGAACCCATCTGCCAGCCGACGTTGGTATCGTTATCGACGACCTTGCCGTTGTCGAAGGTCATCGCGCTGGCGGTGAAGCCGCCGGGGCTCCGCGGCTGCGCATTCGCCAGGGTGATGGTCGGAATGGTGATGACGCCGCCGTTCGGATTGGTCGCGGTGAAGCCGGTGATCGTCACGTCGTCACCGATGGCGGTGGCGCCTTCGTATTTGGCGGTGGTCTTGTCGCTCGCCTGCATCGCAGCGACGAGAGCATCGGCAATGGCATTCGCGTCTGCCGCGAAGACCTGCGTCGCGCCGAGCGCGAACCAGAGCGCAGCGCCGCCGAGAGCAAGGGAAGGCAATTTGAGGGACATATAGACCTCCTTGGGGGGACAAAGGCAGGCGCCAGCCCAGAAATCCGCTGGGCGCCGATTGGCCGGCATATTCGCCGGAGTTAGTGGCAAGGGCAAGGCCGGAAAGCGCTCGCCGTCGCCAAGAAGTTTCCCGTCAAAACAAGTGTTTCCGCGGGTTCGGTGACGAGGGTGTGAAGGCCGTCACACCGCCGCCTGACGTGTGGCGGCTGAAATCGACCGGTCACTCGGCGGCGCCATACGGCTCGATCGATTCGTCGACCTCCTGTTCCGTTCCGTCCGGATCGATGAGGCGAACGAGATCGCAGCGGGTGAACTCCGGCGTCTTCTCGCAGATCGCCCTGAGCGCCGCGCGCGTCGCCGCCTCGCCGGGCATGCCGCAGACGACATGGGTCGAATGGAACTCAGGCAGCCACGCCACCATCAGCCCCGACCAGCCGGCGGGGAAGCACCAGCGGGTGGCGAAGCATTCCTGGCCGCCCGACTCGTCGGTGCATTTTGCGCGTGCGCAGGCGAGCGTCGCATCCGCGTCGCCACCGCGGCACCACCAGGTGCCTTCCTCCGCCTGGGCGAAGCCGATCCCGTCCGGCCCCTCGGCGGCGACAGGCGACGAGACAGCGCCGACCGCCAGGGCCAGCGACAGGAGAAGCGGAAGCCTGATCACGAAGCCTCCCGGAGGATCACCGCCCGTAGACGAAGAAGACGTCCGGCCGGTCGACGTAGCGGCCGTTGAAATACATGGCGCGGCCGGCATACCAGTCGACCTGCTCCTGGCTCGGCGAGCGGATCGGTGCCGAGGCGAGATAGGCGGCCTGCGGCGGAACGTAGACCGGTTTCAGCCTGGTGCCGTTGCGGGTGCGGACCGGCGAGACGTTGAGGGTCTGGGTGAGGGGGGCATAGCCGAGATATTCGCCGAACACCCAGCCGCGGCAGCCCTGGTAGTAGACCTCGCACCAGCCGGCGCAGCGATAGACCTTGACGGTCGCACCGGCCGGGATGACGGTCAGCCGGCCGTAATTCGTGCCGGGACCGTTGCGGATCACCAGATTGGTCTTGGTGTTGCTCGACCACGCCAGCGCGGTCTCGGGGGCGATGCCAAGCACCAGGATCGCGGCAGCGAAAAGGGAACGCAGCAACATTGGCCCTTCCTCCAGTCGAAATGCTGCCGCGGAAGCTAGCGACCGGAAGTTGCCAAGCCGCGAACGGCCGGAACGAAGGGCGGCCGAACTTGGTTCTCGGTTAACCGGCGATTACCGGCCGAAACCTGCTCAGAACTTCGCCGAAGGATCGCTTGCCGGGAAGGATTCGTCGGAATCCTCGTCGACTTCGTCCCATTCCTTCGGCGGATCGCGCATCGATTCGGGGCCGGCGGGCCGGATCAGCGGCGGCGGCACCGCCTCGTCCTCCGGCCTTCCTCTGGTCGGCGGTACGGGGTTCTCGTTGGTCTTTCGATCGTCGTCGGCATCCATCATCCGATTCCCTTTCGACCTGCTCAACGGAACGCGGCCGGGCCGCCGCCGGCTTCCCCGGCGGCGCGGCCCCGCCGAAAGTCATATGGTGCGCGCGGTTGCGGCGGCCAAATTTTCTTCCGCCGGGACTGGCAAAATCACTGCGTTCCGGTTACATACGGCGCCAGAAAA
>JAGRKY010000834.1 GCA_020442095.1 Bauldia sp. | reverse complement strand
TCGTCGGGCCGGTCGTCGGCGAGGGCACCGCGCTTGGCCTCCTCGTAGCCGGCAAGATCGAACATGCCGTGTCCGGAGATGTTGATGAGGATCGACGGCCCCGTGCCGCCGCTGTGCTCGCGGGCGATGTCGATCGCCGCGGCGACGGCGTGGGCCGATTCCGGCGCCGGGATGATGCCCTCGCAATCGGCGAAGAGGATGCCGGCGCCGAGCGCGTCGGCTTGCGCGATCGCGCGGGCCGAGAAGCCCTTGTGGGCATAGAGCGTGGACAGGAAGGCGGAGGTGCCGTGGTACCGGAGACCGCCGGCATGGATGCCGGGGGCGAGGAACTTGCTGCCCAGCGTGTACATCCGCGTCACCGGAGTCGTGCCGGAGAAGTCGTTGATGTCGAACAGGTAATCGCCGCGGGTGAGCTTGGGGCAGGCGACCGGCTCGGCCGCGACCAGCTCGACCTCGCGGCCCATGGCGCGGGCGGCGCGGAGGAACGGCATGCCGACGCCGCCGAAATTGCTGCCGGCGCCCATGCAGGCGACGACGTAGTCGGGGAAGTCGCCCAGCGCCTGCATCTGGCCGACCGCCTCGTTGCCGATCACGGTCTGGTGGAGGATGACGCAGGTCTCGCCGGAGCCGACCGCGAAGCGGGCCGAGTCCTTCATCTCGCGGGCCATCTCGATGGCCTCGCCGGTCGCGACCGCGAGCGAGCCGATGCGGTCGGGATCGCGCTGCATGGCATCGCGGCCGGTCTTGGTCAGCGGGCTCGGGCTCTCGTGGATCTCGCCGCCGAACAGTTCGACGATGCGCGGCCGCTGCGGCTTCTGCCGGTAGCTTATGCCGACCATGAACACGGTGCACTTGAGGCCGAACTGCTTGCAGGCATAGGCGAGCGCGGTGCCCCACTGGCCGGCGCCGGTGCCGGTGATGAGGTGCTTCACGCCGGCCCGCTTGTAGTAGTAGGCCTGCGCGATCGCCGAGTTGAGCTTGTGGCTGCCGGAGACGTTGGCGCCCTCATACTTGAAGTAGATGCGCGCCGTGGTGCCGAGCCGCTCCTCGAGCCGGTGGGCGCGGCGCAAGAGCGTCGGCCGGTAGGTGGCGTAGATCGCCTGCACCTCGGCCGGGATCGTGACGTCGGCCTTGGTCGTGTCGTTGGACTGCTTCATCAGCGACAGCGGCTGCTGCGGCAGCACGTTGACGCCCGCCACGTCGGCGAAGTGGTCCGGAGTGGCCGCCGACTCCTCGTAGTATTCGGGGAAGTCATGCAGGAAATTGCACCAGGTCGTGACGCCGGCCGCCGTCGCCTTCGGCAACGCCATGTCGTTCATTCGCCCGTTCCGTTCGCTTTTGCCGCGACCTGGCGGACGAAGCCGACGAGATCGCCATAGGTTATGAGGTCGACGCCGAGCAGGTCCTCGTCGTCGATCTCGACGTCGAGGCGCCTTTCGAGGCCGCGGATGATCATCAGGAAGCGCCGCGAATCGATGAACAGATCCGCGTAGAGCTCGGCCGAGGCGGCCGGCGGACTGCCCGGGTCGTGGCGTGGCAGGACCTCGGCGATGACTTCGGCGAGCGCCTGGGCGGCGGGATCGCCCGGCGCCGGCTCTTCCGTGTCGGGGTGCACCGCGCGGGTGGCGGCGGGCTTCGCCGCCGCACCCGCCTGGCCCATGTGCCGCGCGCCCCGCAATTTCTTCGCGTCGTTTTCCAAGGCTGTTCGCTCTCGCGTTCGGGTCAGGGGCGGGCATGTCGCCCGGCGGTCAGGCGGTGACGTTGAGGACGTCCTCGAGATGGAGGTCCGCGATCAGCCGTTCGCGGCCGGCGCCGGTCACGCTGCTGAGGTCGATGATGGGACGGAGCTTGCCCGAGGTCTCGCGCTCGATGCGCGGCACCTTCTGGGCGACGACGCGGGCCGGCTCGCCGACGATGCGGCGAAGGCCATCGACCGCCGCCTCGAGCTGGACCTCGGCAGTGCGCGCCGGGCGGTACTGCAGCACGAACAGGCCGGGCTCGACGCAGATCAGCCGGTACTGCGCGGCGCCGAGCGTCTCCTTGAGATGGCCGAGAAGGGCGAAGGGCTCGATGCGGCGGCCGCCGGCATCGCGGATGGAATCGTTGGTCTTGCCGCGGAGCGCCGCGATGGAGCCGTAGCAGGTGGGGGAGAAGTCCGTCGGCTCGGCCATCACCGCGATGTCGCCGATCTCGTAGCGCAGCAGCGGCGTGGCGTCGTTGAGGAGGTCGGAGATGACCACGCGCGAATCCTCGCCCGGCGCGGCGGCGCGGCCGGATGCCAGCGACACGCCCTCGAAGACGAGACGGTCGGTCTCCAGCCGGTAGGCGCCCTGCGGCTCCTCCTGCCAGCCCATGAAGCCGAACTCGACGCTGGCATAGGCCTCGCGCGGCTCGAAGCCGAAGGCGGTGCGGATCGCCTCGCGCCCTTCCGGCGTCAGCATCTCGGAGGTCGTCCAGATCCGCCGCACCGAGGGCAGGCGCCGGTTCTCGGCGACCATGAAGGCGGCGAGGCCGACGATCGAGCTGGCATAGCCGGTGAGGGTGCGCGGCTGCTTGGCGGCGAGGTCGCGATACATCGCTTCCGGCGCCTTCAGCGCGTCGGTGAGCGTCGAATAGGATTTCTCGGTGCGGGTCCGGCGCACGCCCTCGGCAGGCGGCGCACCGTCGCCGCTCTGGTTGGCGACGACGCGGACCTGGCGGTCGCGGCGGAAGCGCTCGGGAAACAGGAACTCGAGGGTGTCCGGCGCGGACTCGCCGCTCGCCAGGTGCGGCTTGCGGAAGCGCCAGCTCCGGAACGAGGCGACGCGCTCGTCGATATAGAGGACGAAGGGGATGCCGGTGCTGCCGCTGGTCTGCTTGCGCACCAGCGAGACGTCGGCATAGGCGCGGCTGACCCGATGGTCATCCGGCACGTCCTCGAAGTCGGCGCGGCTGATGACCGGCAGCGTGCCGAACCAGGCCATGAACGCGTCGAGGTCCTCCGGCGGCGGGCCGAAGGGACGGTAGAGCTCGGTATAGAACGGGACGTCGCGGATCGCGGAGACGACCCGCTCGCGCAACAATTCACGCTGCGCGGGAAGCGCGTCGCGGGCGTCCCGCAAATCCATCTCTGCCACCGCTGAATCGAGTGCGGCATCAAGCAAGGGATTCACGGGTCACCCGCGTCGCATGCGTTCCTGGAGGGAACGGTTGAGACTGGCCGT
>JAGRKY010000097.1 GCA_020442095.1 Bauldia sp. | reverse complement strand
TCGGCGACCGCCTGGTCATCGGCCGGTTCACGGCGCTTGCCCGCGACGTCCGCTTCATCATGAACGGGGCCAACCACATGATGGACGGCTTCTCGACCTATCCCTTCAGCATCTTCGCCAATGGCTGGGAGGAAGGCTTCGACCCGGCGGCCTATCGCAGTGCCTGGCGCGGCGATACGATCGTCGGCAACGACGTATGGATGGGGATGGAGGCGATGGTGATGCCGGGAGTGACGATCGGTGACGGCGCGATCGTCGCGTCGCGTTCGGTGGTCACCGGCGACGTCGCGCCCTATGCGGTCGTCGGCGGCAACCCGGCGCGCGAGATCAGGAAGCGGTTCGACGCGGAGACGATCGAAGCGCTCCTCGACATCGCCTGGTGGGCGTGGCCGGTGGACAAGATCACCCGCAACCTCGATGCGATCCGCGGCGCCGATATCGAGGCCCTGCGCAGTGCGGCCGCCAGCTCATGACGGAGCCGACGGAAGAAGAAGACGCGGCGCGGCTGGAACGGGGGCGTCTCCTTTTCGCCGCCCCCTGGGCCTATGTGATGAGCGCCGGGTCGGTCGCCGGCCTGCCGCTCCAGGCAGGGGTCGAGATCGCCTTTGCCGGGCGGTCGAATGTCGGGAAATCCTCGCTGATCAACGCGCTCACCGGCCAGAAGGCGCTCGCCCGCACGTCGAACACGCCCGGCCGGACCCGCGAGCTGAATTTCTTCGCCGCGGATGCGCCGCTGACCATCGTCGACATGCCGGGATACGGCTATGCCCGCGCCTCCAAGACGGCGATCGACAACTGGACGCGGCTGATCTTCGACTATCTCCGCGGCCGGTCGAGCCTTCGCCGGGTCTATGTCCTTATCGACTCGCGGCACGGGGTTAAGGACAACGACAAGGAGGCGCTCGACGTCCTCGACCAGGCGGCAGTCTCCTACCAGATCGTGCTGACCAAGTGCGATCAGCCGAAGAAGAGCGCGCTGGAAGCGATCAAGGCGGAGACCGAGCGGGCGATCGCCAAGCGGCCTGCCGCCCATCCCGAGGTGATGCTCACCGCCTCGCGGAGCGGCCTTGGCATCCAGGAACTCAGAGCCGCGATCGCCGACCTGCTCTGATCGGCCTCTGACCGTCGGGGCCGGCGTCAGCCGCCGACGATCGCGTGGTAATAGGTCTCGTAATAGACGATGTAGCAGGCGGCCGGCTCGGGAAGCTCGGGATATTTCCCGGCGACGGCCGCCGAGGCCATGCCGGTGCCCGAGACTTCGGGGGCCGGAGCGGGCTTGGGGAGAAAGTTCGACAATCCCGACGACGTGCCGCCAGACTGCGCCTGCGCCAGTCGGCGCTCGAGCGCCTCGCAAGGCGACGTCGTGCCTTCGACCAGGAGCGGCAGGGCAAGCGCGACGACGATCAGGACGAGGAGAAGTCGGAACATGCCAGGCGGGCTCCGCGTGCTGGAGAGACCCGGATCGCGGCACTGAGGGAATCGACGCCGGGCACGGGCATCCCCGGCTTCTACGCAGGCGCGGGGCGAGTTTCAAGCCGGCTCAAGCAACCTCCGCGGGGCGCTGCGTTTGCCACGACACAATCCCGACGCTTAGCCTTGCGATTGTCGCTGCGTGGCTGAGCGGCTATAGAGGCCGCCCATTCTCACCAAGAGCGCTTGCATGGCCGACACCTACGATCAGGAAACCGAGAACGCCATTTTCAGGGCCCGCCTGATCTCGGCGGCGCTTCCCTACATGCTGCGCTATGAGGACAAGGTCGTCGTCGTCAAATACGGCGGCCATGCAATGGGCGATGCGGAGCTTTCCAAGGCTTTCGCCCGCGACATCACCATGCTGGAGACCTCCGGCGTCAAGCCGGTGGTGGTCCATGGCGGCGGGCCGCAGATCGGCGAGATGCTCAAGAAGCTCGACATCCAGTCCGAATTCCGCGGCGGCCTCAGGGTCACCGACAAGCGCACGATCCACGTGGTCGAGATGGTGCTCGCCGGCTCGATCAACAAGGAGATCGTCATGGCGATCAACGCCGAGGGGGGCAAGGCGGTCGGCCTCTCCGGCAAGGACGGCAACATGGTCGTCGCCGAGAAGGTGCGCCGCACCGAGATCGACCCGGATTCGAACATCGAAAAGGTGATCGACCTCGGCTTCGTCGGCGAGCCGAAGCGGGTCAACCGCGCCGTGATCGACATGCTGCTTGGCGCCGAGCTGATCCCGGTCATCGCGCCGGTGGCGCCGGGCGCCGACGGCGAAACCTACAACGTCAATGCCGACACCTTCGCCGG
>JAGRKY010000096.1 GCA_020442095.1 Bauldia sp. | reverse complement strand
GCACGCCGGGCACGTCGGTGAGGAAGAGCAGCCGCGCCGCGTTCAGCGACCCGGCGATGGCGCCGGCGAAGGTATCCGCGTTGACGTTGTAGGTCTCGCCGTCGGCCCCGGGGGCCACGGGCGCGATCACGGGGATCAGCTCGGCGCCGAGCAGCATGTCGATCACCGCCCGGTTGATCGTCTTCGGTTCGCCGACAAAGCCGAGGTCGATCGCCCGTTCGATGTTCGAATCCGGATCGATCTCGGTGCGCTTGATCTTCTCGGCAACGACCATGTTGCCGTCCTTGCCCGAGAGACCGACCGCCTTGCCGCCCTCGGCATTGATCGCCATGACGATCTCCTTGTTGATCGAGCCGGCAAGCACCATCTCGACGACGTGGACGGTCCGCTTGTCGGTCACCCGAAGCCCGGCGCGGAATTCCGACTGGATGTCCAGCTTCTTGAGCATCTCGCCGATCTGCGGACCACCACCATGGACGACGACGGGGCGGACGCCGGATGTCTCGATCATGGTGATGTCGCGGGCGAAAGCCTTGGAAAGCTCGGCATCGCCCATCGCATGGCCGCCGTATTTGACGACGACGATCCTGCCCTCGTAGCGCAGCATATAGGGCAGCGCCGCCGAAATGAGGCGCGCCCGCGTAATGGCGAGTTCGGTGTCCTGATCGTAGGTGTCGGCCATGCAAGCGCTCTCGGTGAAGACGGGTGGCCTCTATAACCGCTCGGCCGCGAAGCGACAATCGCAACGCCATGCCCGGGCCCGGGCAAGCCGGTCCCCGCGGCGACCGCTTGAAACTCGTCCGGAGCCTGCGTAGAAGCCGAATGCGTCTCCGGGCCGGCCGCCGATTCCTTCGGTGCCCCGCTTCGGGCCTGTCCAGCTTGCCAGCGGGGTTCAGCCAGGCATGTTCCGTCTTCTCCTCGTCGTGATCGTCGTCGCCCTGGCGCTGCCGCTCCTCCTCGAAGGCACGATGTCGCCCTGCGAGGCGCTCGAGCGGCGGCTGGCGCAGGCCCAGGCCCGCAATGCCGGCGCGCCGGGCCTCTCCGACCTCCTCTCCCCATCCACCCCCGAGGTCTCAGGCACGGGCATGGCTTCGGCAACGGTCGCCCGGCACTATCCCGACCTGCCCGAGCCGGCGGCCTGCTACCTCGTCTATTACGAGACCTATTACCATTCGATCGTCGGCGGCTGACCCCGGCGCGCCGGCTCAGAGAAGGTCGGCGATCGCCGCGCGCAACTCGGGGATGCCGAGCCCGGTACGCGACGCGGTCACCATCACCTCGGGATAGGCGGCCGGGCGCCTGGCGATCGCGCGCCCGGTTTCCGCCTTGACCGCTTCGAGCGCGCCTTGCTTGGGCTGATCGCACTTGGTCAGCACGATCTGGTAGGAGACCGCGGCCTGGTCGAGCAGGTCGAGGGCCTCCCTGTCGTTGTCCTTGACGCCGTGCCGGGCGTCGATCAGCACGTAGACCCGGCGCAGGTTCGAACGCCCACGAAGATAATCGAAGACAAGCCTGGTCCAGTTATCGATCGCCCTCTTCGAAGCGCGCGCGTAGCCATATCCCGGCATGTCGACGATCGTCAGCGCTTCGTGCGCCGCGAAGAAGTTCAGCTCGCGGGTCCGGCCGGGCGTATTCGAGGTGCGCGCCAGCGCCTTCTGGCCGGTCAGCGCATTGATCAGCGAGGATTTTCCGACATTCGACCGCCCGGCGAAGGCGACCTCGATCCCGCCCTGGGGCGGCAGGCCGGACACCGTCCCGACGCTCATGACATAGGCCCATGGGCCGGCGAACAGGAGCCGTCCCCGTTCCAGCCTTGCCGCGTCTTCTTCCGTCCCTACCGTCATCGCTCAGGCGGCGTTCCGCAATGCTTCGATATCGCCGCCGCGGATCGCCGCAAGGTTGCGGGTGATCTTCTCCACCGGCCATGACCACCAGGCGATATCGAGGAGCGCGGCGACCGTATCGTCGTCGAACCGCCGGCGGATCGCGCGGGCCGGGTTGCCGCCGGCCACCGCATAGGGCGCGACATCGCTTGTCACGACCGAGCGCGATGCCACGATTGCCCCGTCGCCGATCGTCACGCCGGGCATCACCATCGCCTCCATGCCTATCCACACGTCGTTGCCGACGATCGTATCGCCGCGACAGGCGCTCCGATAGGCCGCCGGGTCGAAGCCCGCCTCCCAGCCTTTGGCGAAGATATTGAAGGGGTAGGTCGAGAAGCCGTCCATCACGTGGTTGGCCCCGTTCATGACGAAACGCACATCGCGGGCCAGCGCCGTGAAGCGGCCGATGATCAGCCGGTCGCCGATGAAGTCATAGTGGTAGAGGACGCACTTGTCGGCGAAGGAATCCGGCCCGGCCGGGTCGTCGTAATAGG
>JAGRKY010000833.1 GCA_020442095.1 Bauldia sp. | reverse complement strand
CGGGCATGATCCTTTCCGACGAGCCGGGCTTCTACAAGACCGGCGCCTACGGCATTCGCATCGAGAACCTCGTCCTCGTCACCCCACCGGCCGAAATTCCGGACGGCGAGCGCGCGATGCTCGGCTTCGAGACGCTGAGCTGGTGCCCGATCGACCGCCGCCTCATCGACAGCGATCTGCTGAGCCCCGTCGAGATCGCCTGGGTCGACGCCTATCACGCGCGCCTCGCTCCCCTCCTCGGCCGCCTTCTCGATGACACCGAGAAAGAATGGCTCGTGGCGGCGACCTTGCCGCTCCGGACTCCCTCGGCCTGAGCGCGGAGCCCGGAGCGGATCGATCAGTTATACCAGATCGCCGAGACGCCGAAGGAACCCTCGAAAGCCCCGACCATCGCCTCCCAGTCCTGGGTGGTCGTCACCGGCCCGTCCTCGAGATAGGGCAAGGCCGCCGGGCCGGTGAGCCACAGCACCAGGTCGAAGGCCTGCGGCTCCTCGAACACGCGGGCGAGGTTGAAGCCCTTGTCGAAGCGCCAGTGCGGCACGAGCTTCTTGCCGTCGATGACGAGTTCGGCCTGGTCGAGCACCGCCCGCCATGCGGCGATCCGCCCGGCATCCACCTGGACGCTGGCGAAGGGGCTGGTCTGGTTCGGGTTCGGCAGCCACTCGCGGTCGTCGTCGGTTTCCGCCTCGATTGCCGTCCAGCTCTCGCGGCTGAGCGCGATCATCGCCTTGATGTGCTGGCGGGCCGCCGCCATCCGCTCCGGCTCGGTGACCGGCCAACGGATGTGGAAGAAGGAGATGAAGTCGGCGAAGGGTGCCGCCTCCTGGTACATCGGGTCCCCGCCGGGGCCGGCAAGCGCCTTGGCGAAGTCCGACTCCACCTTCGGGAAGAAATGCGGGAAGGCGACGTCGAAGCTCTCGTGCCAGTCATGGGCGAGCCAGAAGTCGCCGAATGCCATGATCACGTTGCAATAGCCCCGCAGCCACAGCGCGTCGCCCTTGTCGAAGGCGAAGACCAGGGTGGGCGGCATGTCCTCCTCCCGGAAGCCGGTGACCCGCTGGATGACCGAGACGAAGCGCTCGTCGTCGGTAACGGTGCCGTCGCCGTTCGCGTCGTAGCGCAGTTTGGTCAGGTCGAGCCTCAGCTTGACGCCGGAATCGCCGACGCCGTCGAGCGTCGCCTCGGCGGCCGCGATATCCGAGACGAAGCTGTCGAGCAGTCCGCGGAAATCGGCATAGGCGATCGGCTCCGGATTCGGATTGACCGGCACCGGCAGGCGGACGATCGGCATCATCATCGACTGGGGCGGCTGCAGGCCGTAGCGGTAGAGCCCCTGCGAAAGCGTCTCGATCGCCTTGACGAAACGGATGGTGCCGAGGCCCATCCGGGCATCGTCGTTGGCCGGGTCCGCTTCCAGCACGGATGCCAGCTCGGCTTCGCCCGCGGCGAGCGTCCCCGCTTCGAGATGGGCTACGGCGGCCTCGTTCGCCGCCTCGTCGGCGAAGGCCGGGCCGGCCGCGAGGCAGGCTGCGCCGCCCAGCATGGAAACGACACGTACGAATGCGCGCATGGTCGGGACTCCCTTGGCCAGGATGGCGGCCCTCACTATCCGAAGATGCGTGGCGGAGATGTGACCGCCGTCACCCCGCCGGTGCCGCGTTGCAACGAAACGGCCCTGGCGCCGGCCTGCGCCTGGCTTCGAGCCACAGGCCGGTGGCTTCGGCGGGCCAACCGCGGCGCGGCTCCGGCCGGGACCGTCAGGTCAGTATGAAATCGTCGAAATGGAGATCCGGGTGGCCTGCGAATTTGGCGATCGTTTCGCCGTCGTATTTCAGCACGCCGTTCTTCTTGTAATCGAAGAGCTTGTTGAAATCGGCGGCCGAGAGCTCGCCATCCTTCAGTCGCGGGTGGTCGTATATGTAGCTGGCCAGCAGCACCTTGTCGCCCTCGGCGCTGTCGAAGTCCTTCACCTTGTTGAACGACTTGGTCAGCCCGGAATCGAACATGAAGCTGTCGGCGCCGGCGCCGCCGATCAGCTTGTTGTTGCCCTTGCCGCCGGAAAGGAGATCGTCGCCGCTGCCGCCCCAGGCCTTGTCGTTGCCCGTCCCGCCGTGGATGATGTCGTCGCCGCCGCGTGCCCGGATCTTGTCGTTCTTGCCGGCACCGAAGATCATGTCGTTGGCGTCGGTCGGCTTCTCCTCCCCCTTGGGCGCGTGTTTCGCGTCGATCCTGTCGCTCTTGTTGGTCCCGTGGATGGTGACCCCCACGGTGTCGAGGTCGAGGGTCATGTCGCTGAACTTGATGGTCTCGAAGCCTTCGAGAATGTCGTAGGTCTTGTCGGCGCCGGAGACCGTCCAGATCACCACGCCGGCGCCGTCCTTGGTCGGCTCCCAGGCATAGGCCGACGACGGCCCGGAGATCACGAAGGTGTCGCCGGCGGTCTTGCCCTCGAGATGCTGGATGACGGACGGGATGTCCTGGTAGACAGGCCCCTTCTGCCCCGACAGCTTGACGGTGGTGTCCGTGAAGCGGAGCGCCTCGAAGCCGTAGAGGACGTCGTAGCTGTCGCCCTTCCACAGGATGAAGCCGTTTCCGGTGTCGCTCGGCCCGAGCTCGAATCCGGCCGACTTCGCCCCCACCACGAAGACGTCGTTGGCGTGGGTTGCGGTGATCACCTGGTTCTTGGAGGTGTTGGTGTAGAGCGTCTCCGGCGGCGTCGGCGTCGAGACCGTCGGCGTCGACGGCGTGGACGGCGGCGTAACGGATATGTTCAGCCTGATCAGCCGCCCGTTCACGAGGTCGGCGAGATAGAGGTAGCCGTCCGGCCCCTGGGAGAAGCTGACCGGGCCATAGGCGCCGATATCGGTGACGAATTGCGCCTGGGTCCGGTCGTTGATGTCGATCGCGTAGATCTCGCCGTCGACGATGTCGGTGAAGAAATAGTCGTTGAGGAATTCGGCCGGATATTGCGTGCCGGTGTAGATGTCGCTGGTGCCGACGATCGCGCTGACCTGGAAGCCGGGATCGGCGCTGAGGTGCGAGAAGGACTGGTAGGCCGCGGTGATCGTGATGGCGCCGCTGGCCACCAGGTCGTAGAAGTCGGATGCGCCGGGCTCGTCCTGGTAGCCGGGCGCCTTGATCAGTGCGCCACCCTCGTCCCCCTCGAAATACGGCCAGCCGAAATTGGCGCCGGGGTCGCCGGTGTTGATCTCCTCGTGGCTGTACCAGCCGGTCTCGCTGATGAACAGCCGGCCGTCATCGGCGAAGGTCATCGAATAGGGATTGCGCAGCCCGAGCTGCCAGACCATCGACGCATTGCTGGACAGGTCGCTGGGATCGGCGAAGGGGTTGTCGGCGAGGCCGTCGCCGGTGATCGGATCGATCCGCAGGATCTTTCCGGAGAGGCTGTCCAGGTCCTGGACGCCGGCCGACCGGGGATCGGCATAGTCGAAGGAGGTGCCGTCGCCGATCCCGATATAGAGCGCGCCGTCGGGCCCGAAGGCCAGCGCGCCGCCGGCATGGGTCACGGAATCGACCTTGATATAGTCCTGCTTGTAGAGGCCGGTATTCGGATCGACATCCGAGGCGATGGCGCCGCTATGGGCGGGATTGGTGAAGTCGAGGGCGCCGCCGCCCGAGATGTCCGAAAGCGACTGGCCGGCGCCGCCGACGAGGATCGTCTTGCTGCCGTCGACGATTTTCGGGGTCGATCCCGACATGTCGAGTTCGTATCGGACGACATAGGCGTAGCGGTTGCCCGTCTCGTCGGCGGCCGCGAGGCCGGTCGCGGTCGCCGTCTCCGGCGGATCGACGACATAGAAGGCGTAGAGATAGGGGTTGTTCTCCAGGTCGGGATGGAGGGCGATATCCATCAGGCCGCGATCGTGGGCGGAATTCACCTCGTCGCTGATATCGAGGAGCACCGAATCGGTTGTGCCGGTCGCGGTGTCGACGACCTTGATCACCCCGATCTTCTCGGCGAGCAGCGCCTTCGAGCCGCCGCCCGGCAGCCATTCGATATTCATCGGCTGGTTGAGCCCGGTCAGGACGTCCGTGGTCGTGACCGTATAGGGCGATGTCAGGTCCGGCTGGACCGGCGCCGAGACCGGTGTCTCGTCGTCGAGGATGGAGATATTCGCCGTCCGCGGGTAGAGAAGCGTTCCGCTGTCGATGCCGATGATCGACAGTCCGAAGGTCTCCGTCGCCTCGGCGAGATTATCGTCGTTGATCGGCAGATGGACCGTGACGCTGTTGGCGCCGGCGGCAATCGTCGCGATGCCGCTGCTGCCCGGATAGTCGACGCCTTGGGTCGCGGTTCCCGCGCTGGTTGCGTAGTTGACCTGGACCGCCCCGGAGTTATCGCCCGTCCGCTGAAAGGTTACCGTCACATACGGTTCGCCCTCGCGAACGCTGTATTCGGTCGCTCCAAGAAACACCGTACCAGTCATAATTAAAACCTCATGCGCGACGGGAAAAGTCGCGTATTCCTTGAGTCCCTCTCGATGATGATAAGTCCGAGGCAGGGGGAAAATTAATAGAATATTTATGACAATTCGAATTAATCTATATTATTAATACTAATTCTTAAGGTTAGCGCGGCCGGGCGCCGACGCCCCGCGGAGCCCGGATGCGCCCTGGCAGCCCGCCATGGACAGACGATTTCCGGGAGAACCCGGCCGGGTGTCGCACCAGACAATGGCGACCCCTAGTCGCCGGTCTTCCGCCGCATCCTTTCGATCTCGGTCGCCACCCGCTCGATCTCCGGCACGCCGGCGAACTTCGCGCGATGCCCGCCGCCGAGCGTCAGGGTCAGCGTGCCGCTACCGCCACGGCGCACCTGCCGCCCGACGCCGGTGATGCTGGCGAGGTCATGGGAATGCACCCGGTAGGCCGGCCGGTCGGAGACGACGAGGAATCGCTCCCGCGAAAGCACATAGAGCTGTGACCGCAGCACCCGGAACCGCTGCAGCGCACCGATCACCATCATCAGCCCGAAGGCGAAGAACAGGAGCCCGATATAGGGCATGAAGGAGAAAGGCGGCCCGGCGCTGCCCGCGAGGACATAGGCCGCGCCCGACCAGAAGGCGGCGAAGGCGGAGAAGCCGAGGCCGGTCAGCGCGCCGCGCGCGGTTTCGCGAAAGATGCTGCCGCGCGTCGGCCGATCGGCCCAGATCAGCCGCTCATGCGGGCGCATCTCCCGCTGCGCGGCAACCAGCGGCGGCATGTCCGACAGGGAACGGGAATCGCGGCTCATTCGCTGATCAGCGCGAACCAGCCGTCCTCGTCGATCACCTCGACCCCGTGCTTCCCGGCATCCTTGAGCTTGGAGCCCGCCCCCGGCCCGGCGACGACCAGGTCGGTCTT
>JAGRKY010000095.1 GCA_020442095.1 Bauldia sp. | reverse complement strand
AGCCCGGCACGAGGTCGGCCGGCTTTATGACCACGGTGTTGCCGTAGCAGAGCGCCGGCGCGATCTTCCAGGCCGGAATGGCGATCGGGAAATTCCAGGGCGTGATGATGCCGACGACGCCGACCGGCTCGCGGGTGATTTCGACGCCGATGCCGGGGCGGACGCTCGGCAGCATCTCGCCGGAGAGCCGCAGACATTCGCCGGCAAAGAAATCGAGGATCTGGGCGGCGCGCACCGTCTCGCCGATGCCCTCGGCGAGGGTCTTGCCCTCTTCCTGGGAGAGCAGCTTGCCGAGCTCGGCCTTGCGCGCGATCACCTCGTCGGAAGCGGTCTTGAGGATGTCGTGGCGCTGCTGGATGCCGGTCCGCGACCAGGCGGGAAACGCGTCCTTCGCCGCGGCGATCGCCGCTTCGGCATCCGCCGCGGTCGCCCGCGCGTAATGGCCGATCACCTCTTTCGTGTCGGACGGATTGACGTTGGGGGCGGCCTCGCCCTCCCGCCATTCGCCGGCGATGTAGTTCCTGTGCAGCTCTTCCATTGACCTATCTTCCTGTGTGCGGACGTGGTGTGGGTGTTCCGGCGGGCATCGTGTCCCGCCGACCCGTCAAAGCGCCTTGATGGTGACCTTTTCCGATTTGGCGACTTTCATCGGATTCACAAGGGGCAGGCCGAATTCCGGCGCTTCGATCTCGAAGACGTCGCCCGACTTCGTCGTGATCCCGGAAGCGACGGAGAGAGTCGCCGTCCCGAAGCAGTGGACATGAATGTCGCCCGGGCGGCGGAACCATGGATACTTGAAATGGTGCGCCTCGAGGTTGGCGATGGTGTGGGACATGTTGGCCTCGCCGGTCAGGAAAGGCTGGTCGAAGATGACCTTCTTGCCGCGCCGGATCCGCGAGGCGCCGCGGATGTCCTCCGGCAGGTCGCCGAGCAGCAGTTCGGGACCGAGCGAGCACGGCCGGAGCTTCGAATGGGCGAGCCAGAGATAGTTCTGGCGTTCGGTGACGTGGTCGGAGAACTCGTTCATCAGCGCGAAGCCGACCCGGAAGGGCTTGCCGTCCTTGCCGATGACGTAGATGCCGGCGACCTCGGGCTCCTCGCCGCCGTCCTCGGCGAAGGCCGGCGAGACCAGCGGCTCGCCGGGTCCGGCGACAAAGCTGCCGTCGCCCTTGTAGAACCATTCCGGCTGGACGCCGGGCTTGCCCCTCTTCGGCTTGCCGCCCTCCAGCCCCATGCGGAACATCCGCATCGAGTCGGTCAGCGTCTCCTCCTTGGCCTCGGAAACCTTGGCATGCATCGCATCGCGGGTGGAGGCGGAACCGAGGTGGGTCAGGCCGGTGCCGGTGACGATCATGTGCGCCGGGTCGGGATGCGCGATCGGCGCGAGCACGCGGCCGTCGGCGAGCAGCTTCGCCGGGTTGGCGCGGGCGCCCTGCCCCGCCTTCGCGACCAGCGCCTCGATCGTCGTGTCCTTGGCGATCGCCGCCATGGCCAGGTCGTAGATGGTCGCGTAGCCGGGGATAACCCACGCCTTGCCCCCGTCGGTCGCGACAACCTGTCGGCCGCTGCGACCCTTTTTGATTTGAATCAGCCGCATTCAGGCCTCTCCCATTGATGTCCGGATATGTCTTAAGCCCGTCCCAAGCGGCGTCAACCGCCGTCAGGAGGCCGTCTCACCCTCGTTTCGCGTGATCCAGATCGCGTCGAAGACGTTGCCCTTGGAGTTGCGCAGCAGCCGGCGCATCGCCAGGAACGCTTCCTCCGGGTCCTTTTCGCGCACCGCATCATAGACCGCCCGGTGCTGGAGAACGGCGTCGCCGCCCATGATCGTCCGCCATCCAAGCGTGAAGGTGATCTCCAGAGCCGACTGGATCATCGCGCCAACCGAGCGAAGCAGCGGGTTTCGCGAGGCTTCGAGCAGTGCCATGTGGAAGTCGATGTCGGCCTGGATCTGCGCATCGCTACCGCGCTGCTCGTTCTGGATGCCGTCCATCGCCTTGCCGAGAATGGCCAATTCCTCTTCGGTCGCACGCTCCGCCGCCCGCGCCGCCGCCGCCGGCTCGATGATCTCGCGCATCTCGAACAGGGCATGGATGAAGTCGTCGCCGGGATTCTGTTCGAGGTGCCAGCGCAGGACCTCCGGGTCGAGCATCGCCCAGTCGACCTTCGGCCGCACCCGCGTCCCGATCTTCGGCCGGGAGACGGTCAGCCCCTTCGCCGACAGAACCCGGATCGCCTCGCGCACTGCCGTCCGCGAAACCCCGAATTCCTCCTGGATCTGAGGCTCGGTCGGAAGGGTGTCGCCTGGTTCGTACTGGCCGGAGACAATACGTCGACCGAGAGAACGGGCGACCAGCTCCGACAGGCTGCCTTGCCTTTTTCGGTCGGTTTCTGTTCGCATCATCAGGTCTGCGGCCCCCCTGCCGGCCGCGTCACGCCCCCTTTGTGGGCCTCTGCTCGGAAATGGAAACACGCCAATCGGGTTATCATACTACTATTCAAGAAAGTGCTTCCAGCGAATTACAACCAAAGGGCCATCCGATTTTATCGGAAAAAGCTGTTCGTGTCGGGGAATTCCCTGACATGGCGCGGAAACGTTTTTCATACTATGTTTCCGAGTCTGACAAGAGCGTGGGTTTATCGCGCATCATCAACCCGCGATATCAACCCGTAATCGACTTCCCGGATGCCGGAAGGTAGCCTCGGCCGATAAGCCGGGGCCAGCCATGCCCGGTATCCGGCAACAGGGAAGAACAAAGGAATGCCAACCAATCAAAAGACCCGGCTTCGCTCGCAACTCTGGTTCGACAACCCGGAGAATCCGGGTATGACGGCCCTCTATATCGAGCGCTATCTGAACTATGGCCTGACCAGGGAGGAACTCCAGTCCGGCAAGCCCGTCATCGGCATCGCCCAGACGGGAAATGACCTCTCCCCCTGCAACCGGCACCATCTCGACCTCGCCAAGCGGGTCCGGGAAGGCATTCGCGCCGCCGGCGGCCTTTGCATGGAGTTTCCGGTCCATCCGATCCAGGAATCCGGCAAGCGGCCGACCGCCGCCCTCGACCGCAACCTCGCCTATCTCGGCCTTGTCGAGCTGCTCTACGGCTATCCGATCGACGGCGTCGTGCTGACCACCGGTTGTGACAAGACGACCCCCGCCTGCATCATGGCCGCCGCGACCGTCAACATCCCGGCGATCGTCCTGTCCGGAGGGCCGATGCTGAACGGATGGCATAACGGCAAGCGCAGCGGTTCCGGCACGATCCTCTGGGAAGCGCGCGAGTTGCTGGCCGCGGGGGAGATCGACAACGAAGGCTTCGTCGAGCTCGTCACGTCGTCCGTACCGTCGGTCGGCCACTGCAACACCATGGGCACTGCGTCGACCATGAATTCGCTCGCCGAAGCCCTCGGCATGAGCCTGCCCGGCTGCTCGGCCATTCCCGCACCCTATCGCGAGCGCGGCCAGATCGCCTA
>JAGRKY010000832.1 GCA_020442095.1 Bauldia sp. | reverse complement strand
CCCGGACCCTTCGGCGCGATCATCACCACGTCGATCGAGCTCTTCGGCTCGATCAGCTTGAAATGGACGTTGAGGCCATGGGCGAAGGCGATCGCCGCGCCGTCGCGGATATTGTCGGCGATGTGGTCGTTCCAGATGTCGGCCTGGAGCTCGTCCGGCGCGCACATCATGATCATGTCGGCCCAGGCCGCGGCTTCTGCCACTGACATCACCTTCAGGCCGTCGGCCTCGACCTTCTTCGCCGTGGCCGAGCCGGGCTTCAGGGCGATCGCGACATTCTCGACCCCGGAATCCGTGAGGTTCAGCGCATGGGCGCGCCCCTGGCTGCCATAGCCGACGATGGCGACTTTCTTCGACTTGATGAGGTTCAGATCGGCATCCCGATCATAGTAGACGCGCATGACTTTCCCTTTTCGTAGGAAGATGATCAGCGGCTGAAGGCCGCCGGACCTGTAAGACCGCGCCGGTTCTAACGGGCGAAGCCGCAAGGTGCAATCCATCCGCGTCCGGCGTGGAAAACGCGGCTGCCGGGCAGATGGCGCTCACAACCAGTCCTCGACGAGCACCGGCAGGATCGAAACCACCAGGAGCACCCCCATCGCGATGTTGAAGAGCCGCACCGCCCGCGCCGTCCGCAGGAAGCGGCGAAGCACGGAGCCGAACATGATCCAGGTCCAGCTCGAGACGATGCCGAAGGATGCGAAGACCCCGGCGATGATCGCCATGTTGAAGGGAAAGCGGGCGATCGCCGCATAGGTCGCGACCGCCCCGACCGCCATCACCCAGGCTTTCGGGTTGACCCACTGAAAGGCGGCCGCCTGGAGGAAGCTGATCGGACGCCCTTCCGTCACCACCCCCGCCTGATCGTCATGGGGGGACGCGGTGGCGATGACCCAGGCGAGATAGAGCAGATAAGCGACCCCGACATATTTGATCACCGGATAGAGCGCCGGATAGGTCTCGAACACCGCCCCGAGGCCGATCCCGACGCCGAGCACCATCGCGCCGAAGCCGATCGCGACGCCGAAGAGATGCGGCAGCGCGCGCCTCAGCCCGTAGTTGAGGCCCGAGGTCATCAGCATGATGTTGTTCGGCCCCGGCGTGAACAGCGTCACCAGGGCGAAGACGACGAAGCCTGCGAACAGATTGGCGGGCACGACGACGCCCTAGAGCCCGTATTTCTTCGGCCATTCCCTGGCCGGGCCGCCGAATTCCGAAGCCGCCGCGCGGATCTCGTCGCCGAGCAGGTCGATAAGGTGGTCGCGGACGCGGTCGGACATCACCACCTTCGGGTCGGTGCTCTTGCGGTTGAAGCCCGGCGGCAGCGTGCCGCTCGCCTTCTCCGGGTCGCCGCCGAGGAAAGTGATCATCCGCGCTCTGAGGTCGGCCGCGTCGGTCCTCAGGTCGTCGAAGAAGAACAGCCCGAAGCGCCCCTCGGCGCCCGCCTCCTTCCATCGCGCGACATTCTGCGTCGGGCTCGAATGGCGAAGGCCGCTGCCGGTCTTGATGAAGTGCTCGACCGTCGCGAAATCGGCGGCATTCTCGAATTTCTGCTGCCGGGCGATCATGCAGTAATGCGACCAGAAGCGTTCGATCGGCTCACGGACCAGGTAGACGATCTTCGCCTCGGGCAGGTTGCTGCACGCCGCCTTGACCTTTTCCTCGGCGATGATCGCGTAGGTCGGCGTCACGTCGCCGGAGAGGCGATCGCCCTTGGGGCTGAACAGCCGCGCATAGAGGTCGAAGTCGATCGGCTTGCCGTGCAGCCAGATCAGCGCCCTCAGCCACTCGACATCGGTGTCGTCGAGCGCCCGCATCTGCGACCGCTCGAGCTTGCGGTTGAGCCGCGACCGGCCATAGCGCGCCCTGGCGAACAGCGGCTCGGCCCATTTCAGGTGGATGTTCTCGTTGAAGTAATGCAGCTCCTTGATCGGCGGCATCC
>JAGRKY010000094.1 GCA_020442095.1 Bauldia sp. | reverse complement strand
GTCGTCTTCGATTCCGTCCGCGACGAGATCACGGTGGTGACGCCGGTGCGGCCCGAGCCGGGCGCCGGCGCGGCGGCCGACTATGCGAGAGCCGTCGACCGGCTGACGGAGGTTGTCGAAGCCCTCGACATGCCGCTCGACAAATCCTTCGAGGCGGTCGACGTCGACTTCGACATGCCGGTCAAGTCGAACACGCCGCGCGAGCGCTATCTGGAGATGGTGGCGCGCGCCAAGGAGTACATCGCGGCCGGCGACATATTCCAGGTGGTGCTGTCGCAGCGCTTCGAGGCGCCCTTCTCGCTGCCGCCCTTCGCGCTCTACCGGGCGCTCCGCCGGGTCAACCCCTCGCCCTATCTCTACTATCTCGATTTCGGCGGCTTCGCGGTCGCCGGCTCCAGCCCCGAGATTCTCGTCCGGGTGCGGGACGGCGAAGTCACCATTCGGCCGATCGCCGGGACGCGTCCGCGCGGCGGCAACCCGGAGGAGGACAAGGCGCTCGAAGCCGAGCTCCTCGCCGACCCGAAGGAACGCGCCGAGCACCTGATGCTGCTCGACCTCGGCCGCAACGACGTCGGCCGGGTCGCGGAAATCGGGACGGTCGAGGTCACCGACCAGTTCTTTCCCGAATATTACAGCCACGTGATGCACATCGTGTCGAACGTGATCGGCCGGCTTTCTTCCGACCACGATGCGCTCTCGGCGCTCGCCGCCGGCTTTCCGGCCGGGACCGTCTCCGGCGCCCCGAAGGTCCGGGCGATGGAAATCATCGACGAGCTGGAACTGGAGAAACGCGGCATCTATGCCGGCTGCGTCGGCTATTTCACCGCCAACGGCGACATGGATTCCTGCATCATCCTGCGCACCTCGATCATCAAGGACGGCAAGATGTACGTCCAGGCCGGCGCCGGCATCGTCGCGGATTCCGTGCCGGAGAGCGAGCACAACGAATGTGTCGCCAAGTCGCGCGCCCTTTTCCGCGCGGCCGAAGAGGCGGTAAGGTTCGCCTCAGGCGTCGGCAGGGGGCAGTGAGGGTCAACCCATGACCATCCTCGTCATCGATAACTACGACAGCTTCACCTACAACCTCGTGCATTTCCTCGGGGAGCTCGGGGCGAAGCTCGCCGTCCGCCGCAACGACAAGATCACCGTCGACGAGGTGGTGGCGATGGACCCGGAGGCGATCGTCATCTCGCCCGGTCCCTGCACCCCGAACGAAGCCGGCATCTGCGTGCCGCTGATCAAGCGGGTCGGGGCCGAGATCCCGCTCTTCGGCGTATGCCTCGGCCACCAGTCGATCGGCCAGGCCTATGGCGGCGAGATCGTCCGGGCACCGAGCCTGATGCACGGCAAGCTGAGCACCATCCATCACACCGGCAAGTCCGTCTTCCGGGGGATCAATGGCGACTTCCAGGCAACGCGCTACCACTCGCTGACCATCGCGCCGGAGACGATTCCGGATGTCCTCGAAGTCACCGCGACCGCCGATGACGGCGTGATCATGGGGGCGATGCATACCAGCCACCCGGTTCACGGCGTCCAGTTCCACCCCGAGTCGATCGCCTCGGAGCACGGCCACCAGATCCTGAAGAACTTCCTCGATATCGCGGCGGACTGGAATGCCAGGCATCGGGTCGAGCGATCGGTCGCCTGAGGAAATGACATGGCGGATTTGAAGACGACGATCGGCAAGATCGCGGGTGGCGAAACGCTGAGCCAGGACGAGGCGCGCGAAGCCTTCGACATCATCATGTCGGGCGAAGCCAGCCCGGCGCAGATCGCCGCCTTCCTGACCGGATTGCGGATTCGCGGCGAGACGGTCGACGAGATCGCCGGCGCGGTCGCGACGATGCGGGCGAAGATGACCCCGGTCGACGCGCCGGCCAATGCCATCGACGTCGTCGGCACCGGCGGCGATGCATCGGGGAGCTATAATATCTCGACCGCTGCCGCCTTCGTCGTCGCCGGCGCGGGTGTTCCGGTCGCCAAGCACGGCAACCGGGCGCTTTCCTCGAAGTCCGGGGCCGCCGACACCCTCGCCGCGCTCGGTGTCAATATCGAGCTCACGCCCGAAGAGATCGGGCGCTGCATCAGGGAAGCCGGCATCGGCTTCATGTTCGCGCCGGCCCATCATTCGGCGATGAAACATGTCGGTCCGGTCCGCGCGGAGCTCGGCTTCCGCACGATCTTCAACCTGATCGGGCCGCTCTCCAATCCGGCCAGCGTCAAGCGTTACCTGCTCGGCGTCTATTCGCCCGACTGGGTCGAGCCGCTCGCCCATGTGCTGGCGAGCCTCGGGGCCGAGCGCGCCTGGGTCGTCCACGGGGCCGGCGGCCTCGACGAGATTTCGCCTGCCGGCGAGACCAAGGTGGCCTCGCTCGAGGACGGGGTCGTCACGGTCTTCACCATCCGGCCGGAGGATGCGGGCCTTTCGCCCTCGCCGGCCGAGGCGATCAAGGGCGGAGACGCCGCCCATAATGCCGAGGCGCTGCGGGCATTGCTTGGTGGCGCCCGGGGTGCATATAGGGATACGGTGCTGCTCAACGCCGGCGCGGCGCTCGTCGTCGCGGGACTGGCGCCGGGAATCGTCGAGGGCGCGGCGCTCGCCGCGGAGAGCATCGACTCCGGCAAGGCGCTGCAGAAACTCGACGCCCTCGTCGCAACATCGAACGGCTAGGCCATGGCGGATATCCTGAAGAAGATCGAGGTCAGCAAGCGGGCCGAGATCGAAGTTGCCAAGGCAAAGACCGCGCCCGCCGAAATGGAGAAGCGCGCGCTCGCCGCGCCGCCCCCCCGTGGCTTCCTCCGGGCCTTGCGGCGGACGGTCGACCAGGGCCGGCCCGCGTTGGTCGCCGAGATCAAGAAGGCGAGCCCGTCAAAGGGGCTGATCCGCGAAGATTTCGATCCGCCGGCCCTTGCCCGCGCTTATGAAGCGGGCGGCGCGACCTGCCTCTCGGTGCTGACCGATGCGCCTTTCTTCCAGGGGGCAGAGGAATATCTCGTCGCGGCGCGGGCCAGCGTCTCGCTTCCCGTCCTGCGCAAGGACTTCATCTACGAGCCCTACCAGGTCCACGAGGCCCGGGCGATGGGCGCCGACTGCATCCTGATCATCGTCGCCGCGGTCAGCGATACGGAAGCCGCCGCGATCGAACGGACGGCGATGGATCTCGGCATGGACGTCCTCGTCGAGGTCCATGACGAAGCCGAGCTCGAACGGGCCCTCGCCCTCGCCTCGCCGCTGCTCGGCATCAACAATCGCGACCTGAGGACCTTCGAGACCTCGCTCACGGTGAGCGAGCGGCTTGCGCCGATGATCCCCGGCGACCGCCTGATCGTCGGCGAAAGCGGCATCTTCACGCCCGACGACATCGAACGGCTCTCGCGGGCCGGCATCGGCGCCTTCCTGGTCGGCGAGAGCCTGATGCGGCAGGAGGATGTCGCCGCCGCGACGGCCGCCCTGCTGCAACCCGCCATCGCAGCGTGACAGCCATGGATTTCAACATCCGACCGGCCAACTTCGACGAATACGATATCCTCGCGGATGTCGAGCGAAGCGCGGCGCAGCGCTTCAACCAGGTCGGGCTCGCCAGCATCGCCCGGGCCGAACCGACGGATGCCGAATTCATCGGAACCGTCGCTGCCTTTGGCGGCGCCTTCGTCGCTGCGCGCGACGAGGACGACGTGCCGGTCGGCTTCATCCTGGTCGGCATGCTCGATCGCGCCGCGCATATCTACGAGGTGTCGGTTGCCGAGGATTACGGCCGCCAGGGGATCGGGCGCCTGCTGATCGAGGAAGCGTCGCGCTATGCCGGCGCGGAGGGCGTCACCGCCCTCACCCTCTCGACGTTCCAGGATGTGCCGTGGAACGGCCCCTACTACGAACAGCTCGGCTTCCGTTACCTCACCCGTCCCGAATGGACGCCGGCGCTGCATATCCTGCGCAAGCTCGAGACGCTGAACGGGCTTCCCGTCGCGCGGCGCGCCTTCATGCGGTGGGACGCTGAATGAGCGGTGACACGCTGACCCATCTCGACACGTCGGGCGCCGCGAACATGGTCGACGTGTCGGCGAAGCCGGTGACGGAACGGGTCGCGGTCGCCGAAGGCGCCGTCAGGATGAGCCGCGACACGCTCGACCTCGTCCTTTCCGGAAATGCGAAGAAGGGCGATGTCATCGGAACCGCCCGCATCGCCGGGATCATGGCCGCCAAAAAGACCCACGACCTCATTCCGTTGTGCCATCCGATCGGCCTCGCCAAGGTCACCGTCGACATCGAGCCCGACGAC
>JAGRKY010000093.1:2594-2795 GCA_020442095.1 Bauldia sp. | reverse complement strand
TGTTGCCGTCGAACTCGCGGTCCGATGATGCGCCGAGGTGATACTTGACGTCGCCCGATCCCTCGACCTCGTCCGGCGAGGAGGAGCCGCCCTTGAATTCGTGGAAGATGGCGCGGTGCGGCTTGCCCATCACCTGCGACAGCACGTTGAGCCGGCCGCGATGCGCCATGCCGAGGACGATCTCGCTGAGGCCGAGCTGGC
>JAGRKY010000093.1:0-2554 GCA_020442095.1 Bauldia sp. | reverse complement strand
TCGAGGCCGAAGCGCTTGGTGCCGGTATACTTGACGTCGAGGAAGCGCTCGAAGCCCTCCGCCTCGGCAAGCTTGTTGAGGATCGCCTTCTTGCCGTTGTTGGTGAAGCTGATCGCCTTGTCCGGCCCTTCGATGCGCTCCTGGATCCAGCCCTTCTCGGCCGCGTCCGAGATGTGCATGAACTCGACGCCGAGCGTCGAGCAGTAGGTCCGCTGCAGGATCTCGAGCATTTCCGGGATGGTGGCGAATTCCAGCCCGAGCACATAATCGAGGAAAATCTTGCGACCGAAATCGGCTTCGGTGAACCCGTAGGAAGCAGGATCGAGCTCGGACTCCGCCGGCAGCGGCTGGAGGCCGAGAGGGTCGAGATTGGCATGGAAATGACCGCGCATCCGGTAGGCGCGGATCATCATCAAGGCACGGACGGAGTCCCGCGTCGCCTGCTGGACATGGCCATCGGTAACCTCGGCGCCGCGGCTTGCGACGCCCTTCTTGATCTTCTCGCCAAGCGCCGCTTCCGTTTCGCCCCAGTTGCCGTCGAGCGCCGCGACCAGTTCGCCATTGGCGAGCGGCGGCCAGTTCGATCGCCGCCAGGAGGGAACCGGCTGTCCGGCCGCGCCGTTTTCGGTCGCGTCCTGCAGGCCTTCGAAAAATTCGCGCCACTCCGCATCGACCGAGGCCGGGTCGCGGCTGAAGCGCGCCTGCATGTCTTCGATATAGGGAGCATTTGCGCCGTATAGAAACGACGTCGCCGCCAGCGCGGCATTGGAATCCTGACGTGCCATTGTCATCCCGCGAGGCGGAGGGTACTCGCGCTCTTCGATTTGTGCGCGGCCACGCGCCACGCTCTAACGGCCAGTCCTGTCTAAATCAACGACTCATTTGGCCTACCGGCTCAAATGGTCTCTCCTTTCACGCCTTCAAGGCTTCGGCGAGAGTCGAGCCCAGTCTGGCGGGCGAATCCGACATATGGATCCCGGCCGACCGCATGGCCTCGATCTTGTCTTCGGCGCCGCCCTTGCCCCCTGCAATGATCGCGCCAGCATGGCCCATGCGCCGCCCGGGCGGCGCGGTGCGCCCTGCGATGAAGCCGACCGTCGGCTTCGAACGGCCCCGGGCCGCCTGGTCCTTCAGGAACTGGGCTGCTTCCTCCTCGGAGGAACCGCCGATCTCGCCGATCATCACCATCGACTTCGTCGCCTCGTCGGCGAGCAGCATCTCGAGCACCTCGATGAAATCCATGCCCTTGACCGGATCACCGCCGATTCCGACCGCCGTGGTCTGGCCAAGGCCGACATTCGTCGTCTGGAACACGGCCTCGTAGGTCAGCGTGCCGGACCGGGACACGATGCCGACCGAGCCCGGCATGAAGATGCTGCCCGGCATGATGCCGATCTTGCATTCGCCCGCGGTCATCACCCCCGGGCAGTTGGGGCCGACCAGCCGCGACTTCGATCCGCAGAGCGCCCGCCGGACCTTCACCATGTCGCCGACCGGGATGCCCTCGGTGATGCACACGATGAGGGCGATCTCCGCGTCGATTGCCTCAAGAATGGCATCGGCGGCGAAGGGCGGCGGAACGTAGATCACCGTCGCGTCGGCGCTGGTCGCGTCCTTCGCCTGGCGCACGGTGTCGAAGACCGGCAGGTCGAGATGGGTGCGTCCGCCCTTGCCCGGAGAAACGCCGCCGACCATCTTGGTCCCGTAGGCGATCGCCTGCTCGGAGTGGAAGGTGCCGTTGGTGCCGGTGAAGCCCTGGCAGATGACCCGGGTGTTCGCGTCAATGAGGATGGACATTCATTCTTCCTTCGGGTCGACCGAGGTGATTTTGATGAGGACGCCGCTGAAGCCGGCGATGTGGCTCGCCCCGCCGCCTTCGGGAAGATAGGCGAGGTAGATGTCCCAGGTGCCGGGAAGCTGCTCCGGCGTCTCCCAGGTGTAACCGATGATGATCTCCGGCTCGTCGATGGTGTCCGACGGCGGCACGCCGAGCCAGTCGCTGATCACCGAGGGCGGGATCGGCGCGGTGGCCTCGAAGTCGTAGACATAGCAGCCGACGATATCGACCTGCGGGCTGGCGAGCGAGGTGAGGACGAGGAAGGCGTCGTTCCCGGCCACCGCCTTGAGATAGCTTTCGAGCAGCGCCGTGGTGCCGGGATCGAACTCCGCCTCGGCGGCGCGCTCCATCATCGCGTCGAGCTCGGCATTGACGCCGGCATGGACCGGCGCCCAGCCCTCGGTGAGGGCGCGATGCTTCAGCGCCTCGAAATCCTGGCGGTCCTCGATGCAGGCTGAGCGGAAAGCCTCGACCCGCGGATCCGTCGCCGCGCCGGCAGCGGAAGCCGACACGCACACGCCGGCCGCAATCGTCAGCAACGACAGCGCGACCGGGATGCTCGACATCGTCATTCCGCCCACCGGGTCAGTGTTTCGCGCCTGCCCGGCTCATCATGCCGCGCCGCTGACGGCGCCGACGATCTTCTGCGCCACGTCGTCGAGATCGTCGGCCCGGATGACGTTCAGCCCGGATTCGGCGACGATCTTCATCCCCTCG
>JAGRKY010000092.1 GCA_020442095.1 Bauldia sp. | reverse complement strand
GTAGCGCGCCTGCATGTCTTCGATATAGGGAGCGTTCGCACCGTAGAGGAAAGACGTCGCCGCGAGCGCGGCATTGGAATCCTGGCGTGCCATTGTCATCCCGCGAGGCGGAGGATACTCGCGCTCTTCAATCTGTGCGCGGCCACGCGCCACGCTCTAACGGCCGGTCCTGTCGAAATCAACGACTCATTTTCTGCATCGGTTCAAGATGGTCTTTCGTTTCACGCCTTCAAGACTTCGGCGAGGGTCGTCCCCAGCCTGGCCGGCGATTCCGACACACGGATTCCGGCCGACCGCATCGCCTCGATCTTGTCATCGGCGCCACCCTGGCCTCCGGCAATGATCGCGCCGGCATGGCCCATGCGCCGGCCGGGCGGGGCGGTCCGCCCGGCAATGAAGCCGACGACCGGCTTCGCCCGCCCGCGAGCCGCCTCGTCCTTGAGGAACTGCGCCGCCTGTTCCTCGGAAGAGCCGCCGATCTCCCCGATCATGACGATCGACTTCGTCGCCTCGTCGGCGAGCAACAGCTCGAGCACCTCGATGAAATCCATGCCCTTCACCGGATCGCCGCCGATTCCGACCGCGGTGGTCTGGCCAAGGCCGACATTCGTCGTCTGGAAAACCGCCTCGTAGGTCAGCGTCCCGGACCGGGACACGATGCCGACCGACCCCGGCTGGAAGATGCTGCCCGGCATGATGCCGATCTTGCATTCGCCCGCCGTCATGACGCCCGGACAGTTCGGTCCGACCAGCCGCGATTCCGAGCCACAGAGCGCCCGGTTGACCCTGACCATGTCGCCGACCGGGATGCCTTCCGTGATGCACACGATGAGGGCGATCCCGGCGTCGATTGCCTCAAGAATGGCATCGGCGGCGAAGGGCGGCGGAACATAGATCACCGATGCATCGGCCCCGGTCGCCTGCTTCGCCTGGCGGACCGTGTCGAAGACCGGCAGGTCGAGATGGGTGCGGCCGCCCTTGCCCGGCGAAACGCCCCCGACCATCTTGGTCCCGTAGGCGATCGCCTGCTCGGAGTGGAACGTGCCGTTGGTGCCGGTGAAGCCCTGGCAGATGACCCGGGTGTTCGCGTCAATGAGGATGGACATTCATTCTTCCTTCGGATCGACCGAGGTGATTTTGATGAGGACGCCGCTGAATCCGGCGAGATCACTGGCCCCGCCATCTTCGGGAAGATAGGCGAGGTAGATGTCCCAGGTGCCTGGCAACTGCTCGGGCGTTTCCCAGGTGTAGCCGATGATGAAATCCGGCTCGTCGACGGTGTCCGACGGCGGAACGCCGAGCCAGTCGGTGATCAGGGATGGCGGAATCGGCGCGGTCGCCTCGAAGTCGTAGACATAGCAGCCGACGATGTCGATCTGCTCGCTGGCAACCGAGGTGAGGACGAGAAAGGCGTCGTTGCCGGCCACCGCCTTGAGATAACTTTCGAGCAGCGCCGTCGTGCCGGGATCGAATTCGGCCTCGGCGGCGCGCGCCATCATCGAGTCGAGCTCGGTGTTGACGCCGGCATGGACCGGCGCCCATCCGTCGATGAGAGCACGACGCTTGAGGGCTTCGAAATCCTGCCGATCCTCGATGCAGGTGGTGCGAAACGCCTCGACCCTCGGGTCCGTCGCGGCATCGGCGCCGCCAGCCG
>JAGRKY010000007.1 GCA_020442095.1 Bauldia sp. | reverse complement strand
TCCTCGTCCACCGTCTCCATCCGCTTCTTGGTCAGCGGGCCGGTGTCTTCGATCTGGCCGTCGGCGGTCGAATGGATCACGCCGCGCGGACCAAACTTCTCCCGGAATTCCGGGCTCTGCGGATAGTCCGGGTTCTCCGGCTCTTCCTCGGCGTTGAGGTGGTAGAGATTGCCGAAGAACTCGTCGAAGCCGTGGTTGGTAGGCAGCATCTCGTCGCGGTCGCCGAGATGGTTCTTGCCGAATTGTCCGGTCGAATAGCCGAGCGGCTTCAAGAGGCCGGCGATCGTCGGATCCTCGATCATCATGCCTTCGGGAGCGCCGGGCAGGCCGACCTTGGTCAGGCCGGTGCGGATCGGCGACTGGCCGGTGATGAAGGCAGCGCGGCCGGCGGTGCAGCTCTGCTGGCCGTACCAGTCGGTGAACAGGGCGCCCTCGTTGGCAATCCGGTCGATGTTGGGCGTCCGGTATCCCATCATGCCGCGGTTATAGGCGCTCGTGTTGTACTGTCCGATATCGTCGCCCCAGAGGATCAGGATGTTGGGGAGCGATGTCTCTTGCGCCTGTGCAACGGTTGGCGGGTGAAGAGCGCAGGCCAAGAGCAACGCAGCAGCTGCGTTATAGACTCGCATCACGAAGACTCCTTCTGACTTTTTGGGCGTTTGGTGGTTCGTCCGGCATGGGGCGCCACGGCCCCCTTCGATGCCGTGATTCAGGCGGGCGCATTCTGGCGATCTTCGCCGTGCAAGTCGAGATGGCACCCGGAATCGATTTGTCCAGCAACGCGTGCATGGTGCCGGCGAGGGTTCTGCGTCCGATTCAAAAGGATAACCAATGGCGAGACAGCATTATTGATTTTGAGCACGCGGGACCGCAATCTGCCCAATGAGCCGGCAAGGAGGCTGGCCAGGACAGGGACGACGAACATGACTCTGACTATGACGCGTACAACGAATCTGATGGTCGTAATGGCGTGCGTTGCCGCGCTGGCCTCGTGCACCACGGCCGGGAAGACCGCCACGGGCGCGGGTGTGGGCGCTGCGGCCGGCGGACTGCTGACCGGAACCGCCGGTGGCGCCGTAGCGGGCGCGCTCATCGCCGGCTTCGGCACCTACCTCTACGAGACGCGGGACGGCAAGTGCCGGTACCGGAACTCCAAGGGCCAGATCGTCACGAAGAAGTGCCACTGGAAATAGGTTCCAGCTGGCGTAAGTCGACCAAGATACAGAGGCCAAAGGGAAGCCGGATCGTTCCGGGAGGGATGGTCCGGCCGTCAAAGAGTCGGGTCCCGCGGCAGCGTTGGCTTCTCGCGAAGCCGCGCCTTCTTCCAGGCTCTAGGGCGGAGCCGGATTGCACAACTTGGCGACTCCTTCCCGAGGGATTCCCAGGCGATGACTAATTTTAAGTCGGACGCAAAAAGGCGGAGCCTGCTATCCTGAACGCGACATCGGCCGGCAAGAAGCCGGCGCCGGTGGGGCAGAGGTCGGGAATTGTCGCGGTCTGTCACAGTGCGGTTCGTCGATACAGCCCGATACAAGATCGGTCCTTAGCCGCCGTATTTCTGACATCGGCGCGCCCCACCCCCGTCGGGCTCGGTGCCCGGCAGGCCAACGGGCGGCCGCCGTCGCATTGTCCAACGGGAGGTCGTGCTTAGCGTGTTCTGATCCGGAGCGATATCGATTGGGGGTGTGTCCATGAAGTATGAATCCTGGGCAGGCGCGGCGGCTGGCCTTTGCCTTTTCGCTCTGGCGGCCTGCAGCGATCAGACGGGCGAAGCACCATCCGGCGGCGGCATGCCCGGCATGGGCGGTCCCGTCGAGGTCGGGGTGGTCACCCTGTCGAGTCAGGCGGTGCCGAGGACCACGGTGCTGCCCGGACGGGTGACGGCTTACGCAACCGCGGAAATCCGCCCGGAAGTCGACGGCATCATCAAGGAGCTGACCTTCAAGGAAGGGGCGAGCGTTGCCGTCGGCGATGCCCTCTATGTCATCGATTCGGTGCGCTATCAGGCCGTCTACAACGCCGCGGCGGCAGCCGTGCGGAAGGCCCAGGCGGAGGCCGAGAGCGCCCAGGCGGCGTATGATCGGGCGTCGCGCCTTGCCGAATCCGAAACCGTCAGCAAGGAGACGCTGGAAGAGGCCCGCACCGCCCTTGAGACGGCCAAAGCCGACGTCGAGGTCGCCGAGGCCGACAGGCAGGCGGCCCAGATCAATCTCGACAAGACGACGATCCGGGCACCGATCGCCGGTGTGATCGGCAAGTCGGCGGTGAGCATCGGGGCGCTGGTCACCGCCAACCAGACGGATGGGCTGGCCATCATCCGCCAGATCGACCCGATCTATGTCGACCTTGTCGACAGCAGTGCCAACCTGCTGCGGATACGCAACCAGGTCCAGGCCGGGTTGCTGGGCGGCAACGGCGGGCCACCGGTGGTGCACCTCACTCTCGAGGACGGCACTGCCTATGAACCGGCCGGAACGATTTCACTAACCGAGGTGGCGGTTAGCGAGAGCACCGGCACGTTCCTGCTCCGTGCCACCTTCGACAATCCCCACCAGATCCTGCTGCCGGGGATGTTCGTGCGGGCGACGGTCGATCTCGGAACCACGCCGGGCGCCTTCCTGGTGCCGCAGCGGGCAGTGATGCGCGACGCCAACGGCGAGGCGACCGCCTATTTCGTCTCCGCCGATGGCAAGGCGGAGAGTCGGGTGCTGACGACCAGCATTTCCATCGGCAATGACTGGCTGGTGACAGGCCGCGTCGCGGATGGCGATCGCGTTATCGTCGACGGGCTCCAGAAGATCAGCGACGGGACAGCGGTGACACCGGTCGAGGTGACGATCGACGATGACGGCGTCGTCCGGCAGGAACTCGGCGGAACGGCCGCGGGAGACGCCGCGGAAGGCGGCGCAGAATGAATGCCCGTTCCGCGCTGAGAGGTGGCGCGGGTTCCAACCCTCTCGCGAATTTCTTCATCGGCCGGCCGATCTTCGCCATGGTGCTGGCGATCGCCACGGTATTTGCCGGGGTGATCGGCATCTATTCCCTGTCGATTTCCCAATACCCGGACATTGCCCCGGTGACGATACGGGTCGGCGCCACCTATTCCGGCGCCACCGCCGAGGCCGTGGAGAACTCGGTCACCACCAAGCTCGAGAGCGCGATGACCGGCCTCGACGGTCTGCTCTATATGGAATCGTCGTCGAGCACGGGCTCGGCCTCGATCTCGCTGACCTTCGACAACTCGGTCGATCCCGAACTCGCCCAGGTCGAGGTCCAGAACCGGGTGGCGCGGGTCGAATCGCAGCTTCCCGAGGCGGTGCAGCAGCGCGGCGTGACCGTATCCCGTTCGCCCTCCGGCATCCTGATGATCGGCAACCTCGTCTCGCTCGACGGCCGCTACTCTTCGTCGGAGCTCTCCGACATCATGTCGGGCCGCATCGAGGAGCGGATCGAGCGCGTCGACGGGGTGGGTTCGATCCAGTCCTTCGGATCCGGCTATGCCATGCGCATCTGGCTCGACCCGATGGCGCTGGAGCAGTACCAGCTCACCCCCGCCGATGTCGTTTCCGCTATCGGCGATCAGAATGTGCAGGTCTCGGCCGGTTCGATCGGCGCCTCGCCGGCGGTTAAAGGCCAGCAGCTCACCGCAAATATCGTTGCCCAGACGCAGCTCGAAACCGCCGAGGCGTTCGAGGCGATCCTTCTCAAGACCGAGGCCGACGGCTCGACGGTCCGGCTGCAGGACGTCGCGCGGGTGGAGCTCGGGCTCGAATCCTATGGGCAGAGCTCGACCTTCAACGGCATGCCGGCGGCGGGCTTCGGGGTCCAGCTCGCCAGTGGCGCGAATGCCATCACCACCGCCAATAATGTCCACGCCGCCCTCGACGAGCTCGCCGGCAGCCTGCCGGAGGGGGTGGAGATCGCCTATTCCTACGAGACCACACCATTCGTCGAGCTTTCGATCGAGAAGGTGGCGGAGACCCTCATCGAAGCGATCGTCCTCGTCTTCCTGGTGCTGCTCGTCTTCCTGCAGAATTTCCGGGCGACGATCATTCCGATGATCGCTGTGCCGGTGGTCCTGATGGGGACCTTCGCGGTGCTGGCGGCGCTCGGCTTCTCGATCAACATGCTGACCATGTTCGCCATGGTGCTGTCGATCGGCCTGCTCGTCGACGACGCCATCGTCGTCGTCGAGAATGTCGAGCGGATCATGGCGGATGAGGGCCTGTCGGCGCGCGAGGCGACGGAGAAGTCGATGGGCGAGATCACCGG
>JAGRKY010000831.1 GCA_020442095.1 Bauldia sp. | reverse complement strand
ATGCATCCAGGCCCGCTCTAGACAAGAATTTGGCTTCAACAAAGCGCAAATCTGCCTGTGCGACATTGACTCGTCCCGCGCTTCCATGATGCGATGCCGATCTTGTGTTGTCCATCAGTACAAATTGACCTGAGGGAAGCGATCATGCGTGCAATGACACTTATGTCCGCGCCATCACCCTGGGAGCTGTGAAAGGATGACCTCGTCTCTCGGTCCCAACCGCCACCTGATCGGGCGCGAACCGGCCCTCGTGGCGCGCGAGCTTGCGACCCCCGCTCTGGTGATCGACCTCGACGCTTTCGAGGCCAATCTCGCCAAGATGGCGGCGCTCGTCGCCGCCGCCGGCCGCAAGATGCGGCCCCACGCCAAGGCGCACAAATCCAGCCTGATCGGCAGGCGCCAGATCGAGGCCGGCGCGGTCGGCCTCTGCTGCGCCTCGGTGCGCGAGGCTGAGGTGCTGGGAGAAGCGGGCCTTCCCGGTCTCCTGGTGACGACGCCGGTGGTGACGCCGTCGATGGTGTCGCGCCTGACCGCCGTCGCCGAACAGGCCGACGACTTCATGGTGGTCGTCGACAGCCTGACCGGGGTCGAGGCCTTCGCCGAACACGCCCGGCCCGGCCGGCCGATCGGCATCATCATCGACATCGACATGGGGATGGGCCGCGACGGGCTGGTCGATCCCGGCGAGGCGGTGGCGCTGGCGCGGCGCATCGCCGAACTGCCGCAGCTCGCCTATCGCGGCGTCCAGGCCTATTACGGCCATCTCCAGCATGTGAAGGCGCTGACCGACCGCCACGCGAAGATCGCCGAGCAATGGGGCCACCTCGCCCGCTTCGTCGACGCGCTAACCGCGGCCGGCTTCGCGCCCGAAATCATCTCGGGCGGCGGCACCGGCACCCATCACCTCGACCTTGCGCATGGACCGTTCACCGAGATCCAGCCGGGCTCCTACCTGTTCATGGACAAGCAATATGGAGAGGTCGAGATCGCACCGGGCGGCTCGCCCTTCGCCACGTCGCTGACGATCGCCGCCCGCATCGTCAGCGTCGCCCAGCCCGACCGCGTCATCATCGACGCCGGCTCGAAGGCGGTGTCGACCGACTATGGTCCCGCCCTTGTCGTCAAGGGCGCACCGGAAGGCGCGACCTACCAGTTCATGGGCGACGAGCACGGGGCGATCCGCGCGCCGGAAGGCGCGAACCGGCCGCCGCTCGGCGGCATCATCGAACTTGTGGCGCCACATTGCGACCCGACGGCCAATCTGCACGACCGCTTCCACGTCATGCAGGGCGGCCGGCTCGTCGACATATGGCCGATCGAAGCGCGGGGCTACTAGCCATGAAGATCATCGTTCTCGGAAGCGGAATCATCGGCACGACCACCGCCTATTACCTCGCCAAGGCTGGGCACGAGGTGCATGTCGTCGAGCGGCAGTCGGAAGCGGCGATGGAGACGAGCTTCGCCAATGGCGGCGTGCTCCATACCAGCGAGGCCGAACCATGGTCGCGGCCGGGGATGCCGCGCGCCGTGCTGTCGTGGATCGGCAAGGAGGATGCGCCGATGCTGCTGCGGCTCAGCGCCCTGCCGTCGATGTGGCGATGGGGGCTGGAATTCGTCCGCGCCTGCGGGGTCGAGCCCTATCGCAAGGCCGTGCTCGTCAACCTCCGGCTTGCCAACCACACGCTTTCGCTGATGGACGACGTGCGGAAGGAGACCGGCGTCGAATACGACCTGATGCAGAAGGGCTCGCTGAAGATTTACACGCGCCAGGAAGCGCTCGACAAGAATGTCGAGGAATCGGAGAGGCAGCGGGCCGACGGCCTGATTTTCGAGGCGGTCGATGCGCGGCGCTGCGTCGAGATCGAGCCGGCGCTGGCGCCGATCGAGACGACGCTGGTCGGCGGCATCTACGCGCCGCCGGACGAGCATGGCGATTGCCACAAATTCGCGGTTGGCCTGCGCAAATACTGCACCGAGACGCTCGGCGTCACCTATCACTTCAATACCGAGATCAAGAGGATCGTACGTTCCGGCGACAAGGTCACCTCGATCGAGACGAGCGCCGGCAGCATGACCGGCGACGCCTATGTCGCCGCGCTCGCGAGCTTCGCACCGGCCCTGCTCAAGCCCCTCGGGGTGAGGGTCAGCATCTATCCGGCCAAGGGTGTCACCGTCACGGTCCCCGCCACGGGATGGCCGGACGGGCCCAACGTCCCGATCATCGACGACACGCGGCTGTTCGGCCTGATCCGGCTCGGCGACCGCTACCGCTGCTCCGGTTCGGTCGAGTTCACCGGCTGGGACACGACGCCGAGCCCGGCCCGGGCGCAGGCGATCATCGACAACGTGACCAGCGTCTTCCCGGAATTCGCCAAATGCTACGACCCGAACAACGCCAAGGTCTGGTCCGGCCTCAGGCCGATGCCCTCCTCCGGAAATCCCTATATCGGGCCGACCCCGGTCAAGAATCTCTATCTCAACTGCGGCCACGGCCATCTCGGCTGGACGCTCGCCTGCGGCTCGTCGCACCTCCTTGCCGATGTCGTGTCGGGCCGCAAGCCGGCCATCGACATGACCGGCCTGACCCTGGCGACCCACGCATGACGGCAGCACGACATCTTCGCAAACGGCTCGGGGCGGCCGCCATCGCGGTCGCCGCCGGCGCTCTCTTCGCAGGCCCCGCCCCGGCCGCCGAGCTTGCGCGCGACCATGTCGTCACGATCGCCGAGCTCCGGCATGCCGATCCCGAGCTCGAAGCGCTGCTGCCGACGACGCTCGGCGGCATCGCCCTCACCATCGAAAGCCAGGCCGGCACGGATCTCTCGACCACCAGCGGACCGTTCGACACCTTCCTCGAGGGGCTCGGCAAGAGCCGGGCGGACTTCACCCTTGCCAGTGCCTATGCGCGGGGCGGCGACCTCAAGGCGGAGGTCGGCGCCTGGCGTGTCGACGGTGCCGATACCGCGATGCTGCTGCCGAGCTTCGAGGCGGTGATGCAGGCATCGAGCACGACGCCGCTGACCATCACCGAAGAAACGATCGCCGGGCGCGCGGTCACCCGGATCGGCGACCCCGGGCAGCTGACCAGGGGTCCGCTTTACGTCATCGTCCGCGGCGACATGCTGCTCTTCGTCCAGACGCCGGAGCCCGCCCTCGCCGATGAGGCGATGTCCAAGCTGCCGGCGTGAGCCCGCCGGCGGTCAGAGCTCGGCGTTGACAATGAAGCCGGCATCGACAAGGAGCGTTGCCGAGGTCACGTAGCTCGCGTCGTCCGAGAGCAGGAAGGCGACGGTCGCCGCAAGCTCCGAGGGATCTGCGATGCGATGGAGCGCGATCCGGTCGATATAGTATTTCAGGACATCGGGCATATCGAGCATCGGCGCGCTCATGTTGGTCGCGACCGCCCCGGGCTCGACGACGTTGACCCGGATGCCGTTGTTGCCGAGCACCGCGCCGAGCGCCTTGCCGAGCATGCTGATCGCGCCCTTGGTGCCGCAATAGGCGACCTGGTCCGGCGAGCCGACATGGGCGGAGATCGAGCTGATCATGACGATGGCGCCGCCATGGCCCTCGGCCATCATCTGCTTGGCGCCCTCGGTGCAGACCACCCAGGCGCCCCGGACGTTGGTCTCGAAGAGATCGTCGAAATCCTCGATCTTCGTCTCGTGCCACGGCATGAAGGGATTGATC
>JAGRKY010000830.1 GCA_020442095.1 Bauldia sp. | reverse complement strand
CGGCGCTGGCCGCTCTCGTCGCGATGCGAGCGCGCGAGGGCGAGGCGATCGGCTCGGTGCTGACCGCCCGTCTCGACGAGATGAAGCGGCTGACCGACGCCGCCGAGGCGTCACCGGCGCGGGCTGTCGAGACGATCAGGGCGCGGCTTGCCGAGCAGGTCGCGACGCTGCTCGACGCGGCGCCGGCACTCGACCCCGACCGGCTCCACCAGGAAGCGGTGATCCTTGCGACCAAGGCGGATATCCGGGAAGAGCTCGACCGGCTCTATGCCCATATCGCCGCGGCCCGGGAGCTTCTCGCGTCGGGCGGCGCCGTCGGGCGGCGGCTCGACTTCCTGGCGCAGGAATTCAATCGCGAGGTCAACACGCTGTGCGCCAAGTCCAACGATCGCTCGCTGACCGCGATCGGCCTCGACATGAAGGCCGTCGTCGATCAGCTGCGTGAGCAGATCCAGAACCTGGAATAGACGATGGCTTCCGACACGCCCCGGCGCGGGCTGATGCTGGTGCTTTCCTCCCCGTCGGGCGCGGGCAAGTCGACGCTCGCCAGGCTGCTCAGGGAGAGCGATGACAACCTGGAAGTCTCGGTTTCGGTGACGACGCGGTCGCGGCGCGCGAGCGAGGTCGACGGCGTCCATTACCACTTCATCGACCGGGATCGCTTCGTCGCCATGCGCGATGCCGGCGAGCTCCTCGAATGGGCGGAAGTCCACGGCAACCTCTATGCGACGCCGCGCGCGCCGGTCGAGGCGGCGCTCGCCGCCGGCCACGACATGCTGTTCGACATCGACTGGCAGGGCGCCCAGCAGCTCAAGGAGAAGATGCCCGACGACGTGGTCGGCGTCTTCGTGCTGCCGCCGACGATGAGCGAGCTGCAATCGCGGCTGGTTCGTCGCGCCGAGGACCACAGCGACGTGATCCAGCGTCGGCTGACCAATGCACGATCCGAGATCCTGCATTGGGTCGAATACGACTATGTCTTCGTCAACCGCGACCTTCAGGAGACCTTCAGGGGGGCGCAGATCGTACTGGCGGCGGAGCGGGGCAAGCGCCGGGCGCCACCCGAGACGACCGATGCCGCCGTCCCCTTCAGCCGGGACGGGCAGCCGGACCTGCCGGCCTTCATCGACCAGTTGCTGGCCGAATAGATCAACTTTCAGGGGCGCGGTCGTAGGCGTTGGCGAGCGCGACGAAGCCCGCCACGTCGATCTCCTCCGCGCGTCGCGTCGGTTCGATGCCGGCCTCGGCGAGGAGCGGCGCGGGATCGCGGCCAAGCGACTTGAGGCTCTGCCGCAGCATCTTGCGCCTTTGCCCGAAGGCGGCGGCGACGACGCGCTCGAGGGTGCCGGGATCGCAGGTGAGGGGCGCGGGATCCGGGATAAGCTCGACGACCGAGGAAACGACCTTGGGCGGCGGGACGAAGGCGCTCGGCGGGATGTCGAAGAGGATATGCGCCCGCGTCCGCCAGCCGGCGAGGACCGCGAGCCGGCCATAGGCTTTCGACCCGGGCGCGGCGACAATCCGCTCCGCCACCTCCCGCTGGAACATCAGCGTCAGCGACCGGTAGGCCGGCGGCCAGGGCTCCTCGCGCAGCCAGCCGACGAGGAGCGGCGTCGCGACGTTATAGGGCAGGTTGGCGACGATCCTGACCGGGCCGTCGGCGACGGTGCGGTAATCGATCCTGAGGGCGTCGCCGGAGACGACGTCAAGGCGGCCGGGATAGCGTTCGGCGATCTCCTGGAGCGCCGGCAGGCAGCGCTCGTCCCGCTC
>JAGRKY010000829.1 GCA_020442095.1 Bauldia sp. | reverse complement strand
CGCGAATTGAAGCAGGTCGGCGAAGCCTTCGCGTCGCTCGACGTGAAGGCCCCGAGCATCGAGGCGGCGGTCGCGTCGCTGTCCGGCGGCAATCAGCAGAAGGTCGTCATGGCGCGCGCGCTCCTCGCCGAGCCGAGCCTGATCGTCGCCGACGAGCCGACCCAGGGCGTCGACGTCGGCGCCCGTGCCGAGATCTATCGCATCCTCCGCGAGGTCTCGAATTCAGGCGCCCCGGTCATCGTCAATTCTTCCGATGCGGTCGAGCTTGAGGGGTTGTGCGACAAGGTGCTGGTGATGTCGCGCGGTCGGATCGTCGACACGCTGACCGGCGACGACGTCAAGGAATCCCGCATCGTCGCTGCCGCGGTGAGCGCCGCGACGGTTGCCGATGCCGCCGAGGGCGGGCAGGGCTCGATGGGTGCATCGCGCCAGCAGCACAGCTGGCGGCATTTCCTCCAGCTCGACAATGCCCCCGCCATTCCGCTCGTCCTCGTGACGATCGCGCTCGCCCTCTTCGGCTACAGCCAGAACGAAAATTTCCTCTCGGCGTTCAACATCGCCAACGTGCTGCTTCTGGCGACGGCGCTCGGCTTCGTCGCGCTCGGCCAGACCATTGCCCTGCTCCTCGGGGCGATCGACCTGTCGGTCGGGCCATTGACCGGGTTCCTCGTCGTCATCGCCTCCTTCTTCATCAACGACGGATCGCCGCTCGGCATGATAGCCGCCGGCTTCCTGCTGATGCTCGGCGCGGCGATGATCGTCGGCCTCGTCAACGGGCTGTTGATACGCTTCGCCAACTTCACGCCGATCGCCGCGACGCTGGCGATGTTCATCGGCCTGCAGGGATTGAGCTTCCTGCTCCGCGAGTTCCCCGACGGATACATCACCTATTCGGTCGTCGAGATCATCACCTGGCAGATCGGCCCGATCCCGGTCGCCTTCATCGTCATGGTCCTCTTCGCGCTCGGCGCGGAATTCGCGTTGCGCCGGACCCGGCCGGGCTGGCAGCTCCGGGCGCTCGGCTCGAGCGAGGAATCGTCGCGACGCATCGGCCTGCATGTCGATCGCATCTACATTGCCGGCTATATCGGCAGCGCGCTCTTCGCCGCGCTTGGCGCCGTCATGCTGATGGCCCAGATCGGCGTCGGCGACCCGCAGCAGGGCGTCAACTACACCCTGTCGAGCATCACCGCGGTGGTTCTCGGCGGCACCAGCCTGCGCGGCGGCCGCGGCACCTTCATCGGCTCGATGCTCGGCGCGGTGCTCCTCACCGAAGTGCTGAACATCGTCGCCTTCCTCGGGCTCTCCCAGACCTACCAGTATCTGTTCCAGGGGGCGCTCATCCTCGCCGCAGCGCTCCTCTATGCGGCCGCGCGGGGACGGTCCAGCGCCTGAGCGACACGTCCGCGCCGCGCCGGGATGCCGTCAGGCCACCGACATGGACCTGCCTCTGACGGGAGAGGCGCCGCGCGCCCGAATCGCCCGGTAGACGGCGTTTTCCGCATCGGCGAGGGCCTGCTTCGGCGGCTTGCCCTCGAACACCGCGGCGAAGGTTTCCGTACCGAGGACCTGCTCGATCTCGATATAGTCCGGCACCGGCGGACGCGACCAGGTGTTCAGTTCGTGGCGGCGGGCCATGCGATCGACGAAGCTGACGATCGGCGACGACGCCAGCGCTTCCGGGTCGGCGCAGACCGAGAAGCGGGGCGCGACCGGGAAGCCGTTCTTGACATGCGCCTTCATTGCCTCGGGGGAGGCCATCCAGGCGACGGCGTTCAGCACCTCGCGCTTGCGAGCCGGGTCGACATAGCCGGGGATCGTCAGCAGGAAGCCGCCGACCGGCGCCGTGATCTCGCGCCCCTTGTGGACCGGCGGGGTCAGATAGGCGACGCGCCGCTTGACCTTGGAGCTCAGCTCGTGCTCGAGGCGGGCGGCCCGCATCGTCCAGGAATAGCTCATCGCCGCGTGACCGGCCATGAAGCAGGCCAGGTTGCGATCGGCGTCGAAGGTCTCGATCCCCGGCGGCGACACCTCCGCCAGCTGGCGCATGTAGTCGAGGGTGATCAGGCCTTCCTCGCTGTTGATCCGCAGCCGCGGATTCCTCGGGTCGATGGTATCGAGCCAGTTCTCGTGCTTGCGCGGGATGTCGATCACCGAACCCTGCGACGAGGCGAGGAAGATCATGAAGGAATGGGCGATCGGCATGCCGGGCGCGCCGTTCCAGGCGATGCCATAGAGCTCCTTGTCGGGACGATGGGCGGCGCGGGCCGCGGTGATCGTCTCGTCGAAGGTGCGCGGATAGAGCGTGCCCGAATCCTCGAACAGGTCGCGCCGCGCGATCAGGACCTCGACGGTGCAGTAGATCGGGATTCCGTACTGCCGCCCGTTCCAGCGGCCGGTGTTCCAGACGGAAGGGTGGAAATCGAGGGGATTGATCGGGGCGTCGAGCAGCACGTCGTCGAGAGGCGAAAGCGTGCCCTGTTCGGCGAAACGCCCGAGCCACGGCATGTTCAGGGCAACCACGTCATAGGCCTTGGAGGGGTCGCGCAGCGCCTGCTCGACCAGGTCGTAGAGCTCGGGCAGGGGGCGCA
>JAGRKY010000091.1:3650-4141 GCA_020442095.1 Bauldia sp. | reverse complement strand
ATCAGCTCGGCGCCGAACTCGATGCTTTCAGCGATCGTCCTCAGGTCTACGATCCGAATCAGAAGGCCATCGCCGGAGCGTTCGTCATGCTCGGCGCCAACGGCCAGCTGCAGATCGAGGCCGGCTTCGTCCGTCCCGAAGATGAGCCCCGGGCCGAGGCGGATGAGGATGACGACGAAGCTAACGGCGTGGATCGCGACGCGTCGCAATCCCACGATGGCGGCGCCGATCGCGTCGTCGTCAACGGCCGGCCCGTGAATGGTGCATCCGACGGCGCCGAAGAGCCCGAGGATGAAGGCATCAAGCCGCTGCCCGAACGGCTCATCTTCGATCTCACCGCGCAGAAGACGCTCGCGTTGCGCAACGCGCTCGCGAGCGACGTGGATGTCGCCTTCGTCACGGTACTCCATGCCCTTGTGCTGCAGGTGTTCTACCGCTTCGCCAAGGATAGCTGCCTCGAGATCAGCATGGTGAGCAACAGCTTCGGCCAG
>JAGRKY010000091.1:0-3529 GCA_020442095.1 Bauldia sp. | reverse complement strand
GCAAGGCGCTGTTCGCGCACTGCGCTTCGCTCTCGCTCAACGCCGTGGTCGAGCCCTGGAACAAGCGGCCGGGCGCGCTTGCTCATGCCGATGAACTGGCCGCCACGCTCGGCTTCGACATGGTCGAGGCTGGCTGGTCGCCCACATTGGACAACTATCTCGGCCGCGTCACCAAGGCCCGGATCGTTCAGGCAGTCCGTGAAGCACGTGGCGAGGACTCCGCGCAGCTGATCGACCACATGAAGAAGGACTTGATGGCACGAGAGGCCGCCCGCCTTCTCGAAGGGTCGAACTGGCTGCCCGAGCCGCTGCGCCTCGATGGCGACGACGCGGTTGGTGAAGCCGCCGAAGCCGTTGCCGACGACGTGACGGACGAGACGGCTCTCGACAGCGATGCCGCCGAACTGCCGGCCTTCCTCGCCGACGATACCGGCACATCCTCCGACGAACCGGTGACCGACGCCGGCGAGGAAGCCGACCACCTCCAGGCCGCCGAGTAATCGGCCTCCCGCTCCGAACCGGGCCCGGCATCTCGGCCGGGCCCTTTTCGTTTTCCGACATGGAGACATACAGCATGTCCGCACATACAATTTACGATTGCGCCCCTTTGGGGAGCGTCATCGGCTATTCCGACGGCACGGCGAGGCCGCCGGCTCGCTTCAGGAAGAAGCTCTCCGCTTGGGAGAGCCGCAACGGCTCCGGCCGCCTGGTGAAGAAGGAGCCGCCACGGTCGCGAGCGACCTATAGCTCTCCAGCATGCTTCACCTTGCATGAAGGTGACTTCGGCCAGCACGGCACCATCGTTGTCTCGGTCCGCCGGACCTGGTCCGTCGAGAGCGATTTGCGCTTCGAGATCGTCGAGCCTCCCGCCATCGGCATGGTCCGCGTCCTGCAGGACCTCGGCGACAGCCCGGAACTCCTGCATCTCACCAGGGATCGGGACGCGGCAGAACGCTGGCTCGCCAGCAATCCGTACAGCCGAGCTTATCTCGAGGAGGTCTCCGCCGACGAGGTCGGCGCCGATGTCATCGAGGGCCGCGCGGCCGCCTGACCGTTTCACCACACAGAACCAACCGACGACAGGCCCGGGGTCGCGCGAGCGACCGCCGGGCCTGTTGCCTTTCATGGAGATCGACATGTTCGACTGGAACAGAAGCTGCTCCTATGACGAGCAGCAGAAGAGACGTTTTCACACGACAGCCCGTTCGCGGCTGAAGAAACTCGCCGCCGAGCTTGCCTTGCCGCCCGGCAGCTATGACCTGCGCTCCAACAAGGCCGGCATCGCCGTCTCCGGCGAGGTCACCTTGCACCACGAGAGCGCCTACATCCAGGTTGGCCAGTTTGGCCTGTCCTCGGGCCACGGCATCCTGATCCGCACCTGCAAGGGCCGCAAGGATTATACTGGCGGGCCTAACCACTTCGTGGCGCTCGGCATGCTCGACGACATTCCGGTGCTCGCCGCGGCGGTCCGCGCCGTCACCGGCGTCGGACGGGGTGCCGCAATTCCCGCGGATCGCCGCGCCGCCTGAACCCGCCACCTCGGGCATCGGAAGCCCGCGGCGTCGCCGATGCAAACGGCATGCCGCCCCAGAGCCACCTGTCACGAACACGCCACAGCCATCACCTTCGAAAGGACGAGGACATGAGCACGCACAGGATCAGGATCATCCAGGTCTTCAAGACAACGCGAAGCATCGAAATCGATGTCGAGGCAGAAAATGAAGACCACGCCTTGGAGGAGGTCTCGTCCGGCGGCGTCGACACGCCCGAGTTCGATGATCCGCGCTGGCTAACCGGCTGGGATCTCCAGAACGAGGAAGTTGAACCGGCATAAAGAGTCGGCGCAGGTCGAATCCGCAGCCCGTGTCTGTCGTCACGGATTTGGTCGCTGTGCCGACGCGCGGTGGTCGAGCGCCACGTACAGCAAGTTCTCGGCCGCGTTCCGCCCGCAAACGACTTCCTCATCAAGGGCGAGCGCTGGATGCTGCAAGCGACCTCGCCTCGCAAGCTCGGGCTCGACTGATCCCCTGACCCACAGCGTCCGGCCAACTCGGTCGGCTTTCATGACACCCCCAGGCAGTTGCGACGGCGCCTTCACACGGCGCGGCGTCTACCTGCGCTCAGGAGAAGCCTAATGACCACGCATCCGCCCTTCAGGAAAGTGTTCGACGGCGTCGCAACGCGCGATCAGATGTTTGCGCTCTTCAACCGCCACAGTGATACGCCCGATGCCGATCCCCTGTCCGGCAAGCCATATGCGTCGGAATGGTTCGAGATCGCCGGCGCGGAATATCATTTCATGCTGGGGCTTCTCCCACCACTGTTCCAGAGAACCGGCATGTTCGGCATGTCCGAATACAAGGCCGGCAATGTCACCAGCGTCTTCTTCTCGATCAGGATCCGCGGGCGCGAACGCTTTTTCCATGGAGTTTGCGATCTTTCCGATAAGCACAATCCTGATGCGATGCGGGCGGCGATCATTGCCCGCGAGACCGGCGCCGTCGACAGCATGACGCGTGAGGAAAAGCTCGAGGCGATCTGGTCGACCACGCATGCCGACTTCAAAGGCATCGCCGGCGAGGCCAATCCCGACGCCTGGCCCGTTGAACACCACGGCAAGCGGACCATCCTGGTCAACGCCGGCGGGCAGGGGACCGTCCTCAAGCTCCTTGAGGATCTGTCCGACGAAGAGATCGACAGCCGCATGCCGGCAGTCCGCGCACGACACACGAGACGGGGAGGCGCAGCGATGCGGTCCCGTCGTAATCAGCAGCCATAGGCGGCCAAGCACCTGGGAGGCGCACTCAACCGAGAGCACGGGATCGACTCCTGTGTCGCCGCGCGGCCGGTTCGGAATCACCCGCAGGATACGCGAGAGGGAGAGCGAGGCCGGAAGGAGTGCGGCCTTGACGGGGCGGAGAGTGCGCGCCGGCGGGGCGGACTCTCTCTTCCGCAAAGGACATCTCCATGAACATCGTCATGCCTGCATCGGTGGCCGCCCCGGCCGCCACAACCTTCCCCACGCTTGCACCTGACGTCGGGAATCGAGCCGCAGCGACCCTCCGCGCGGCAGAGCTTCTTCTCCCTCCTCTCGAAGGCGGCCGCGCGATCAGCACCAATGTGCTCGGCGCGGCCATGTCGTCGTCTTTCGGCGGTACGGATGCCGAAGGTTTCTGGATCTGGAAGGACGCCTATGAAGCGCTCGAAGCAGCCCAGGTTCTGTTTCTGCGCCGCTTCGGACCGGCGATCCTGTCCCGATCGACCTCGCCGGAGGCACCACTGGCAATGATGAGGCGGATCGCCGAACTCGTTCCCACCCACACGCGGCGCTCCGACGAGAGCCAGGCCATGCAGCAGCTGTCAACGCCGCTGCCGCTCGCTTTCGTCACCGCTCACGCCGCGGCGATCGCCGCGTCGGACCTCGTCCTCGAGCCCTCGGCCGGCACCGGTCTTCTCGCCGTCCATGGCGAGATCGCCCGCGCCTCGCTCGTGCTCAACGAGCTCGCCGCCACGCGCGCCGATCTGCTCG
>JAGRKY010000828.1 GCA_020442095.1 Bauldia sp. | reverse complement strand
CCGGCATAGGAGACAGGCGTTAACGGCATACCGATGATATCGATAAAGACCGAAGGATCCGCTCCCTTTTCCGGCATCTCGCCATCGATCACGTCGACCTTATAGGTCAGTGCGTCGCCGTCAAGGACGGGATCGTGCAGCACGACCACCACCTGCTTCAGATCCTTGCCGTCGAGGATCGAAACGTCGGCATTCGGCGGATCGGAAAGGAAGCTGTCCTTGCCGGTGCTCCAGAAGGGCACGAAGCGCTCGGTCGACATATTGCCCGCGATCCGTTCCGGCCGGTCCGTGAAGAACAGCGTATTGCCGCCGACCCCGTTGAGGGTGAGGGTACCGGCGTCCTTGTCGAAGGACATCGAGTCAGCGGTCTGGACGAACAGGAAGTCGGCGGTCTTCTCCGCGTCGGCCGCAGTCGCCGACTGCAGGCCCGCGGCAAGGCCGGCGGAAAGCGCAAATGCGCCTATGAGGTGCGAAAATCGCATCTTGAATCCTCCAAAGACATCAGGGATGGCCCGGCGGAATCCGCCGTAACCCACGCGTGCAGCGCTGGCGCTCTCTCTAGAGAGTCGCCCGCATGGCCGCTCGTAGGATCGCGTAGGCTCTATGTTCTGGAATCGGAGCCTGCCGGCGAGGGGGCCTTGTCGGCGGTCGGACCGGCCGGCGGCGGGGGAACGCTGACGCCCGCCTTGCGGAGTCCCTCGGCGATGTGGAGTTGCTCGTCGAAGGGGATGTTGCGAACCGCCAGTTGTGCCCAGAGGTTGGGCACGAAATTCGGCGCCATCTTCTGGAACTGGCTGGCCATGTCGCGGGCTTTCCGGTTCAGGCCGTTTTCGGCGTAGATGATCGCCGCGACGGCGTAGTAGATCGGCAGTCCGGTCAGATCGACCTTCTCGATTTCTTCAAGCGCCTTGGCGTTGTCGCGCTGCATGTAGGCCATCATGGCGAGGGCCCCCCGATAAAAGCTCGAATGCCCCGGGTTCATCTCCAGCGCGCGCTCGATCAGCGCCCGCCCTTCGTCCAGGCGACCGGACAGGCCGATCAGCAGGCCGAGTGTTCCGAGCAGCTCCGTGTCGTTGGGGTTGATCTCGACTGCCTTCTGGGCGGCCTCGAAGGCCTCGGTCGGCAAATGGGCGTAGGAATAGGCCATCGCCAGTGACTGGAGCGCCCGGACATTCTCCGGATCGAGCCGCACGGCTTCCTTGGCCGCGTCAAGCGCGCGCTTCTCGGAATCGGGCTCGCGGTTGAACCCGTCGCGGACCTCGTCGACATAGACGAGCCCGAGCAGCGCCCATGCCGTCGCATAGGCAGGATAGCTCGCGACCGCCTGCTCCAGGCACTGCCGGACGGCCTTGTGCTGTTCCGCATCCGGCGCGGCGCGGTAGGTGTAATATCTCAGGCTGCACAGATAGGCCGACAGGTCGTCCGGCGGCAGCGAATTGTCGGCCCGCTTGGTCTCGGCGCGGTAGACGATCCCGTAGGGCTGTGCGACGGCGGTGGCGACCTCCTGAGCGGTCTTCTCCTCGATCGAAAACAGATCGGCGGCGGTCACCGGATTTTCGTAGCTCCGTGACCACAGGACCGCCCGTGTCTCGGTGTTGAGCAGTCGGCTGCTGACGCGGACGGTGCTGGCATCCGCCCTGACGCTGCCTTCCAGCACGTAGTCGACATCGTATTTGTCGCGGATCACGGCTATGTCGGCGTCATTGCTGACGGCGCGGGAGGTCTGAACGCCGAAGACGGTGATCTCCTTGAACCGCGCGAGCTCCGAGACGATCTCGTCGGTGAGCGCGGCCGAATAGACCGCCGACACCTCGCCGTTGCCGAGGTTGGTGAAGGGAAGGACGAGGAGACGGGGCCCCTCCGGCGGAGAGCCTGCATGGCGGCCGCCGAGCATGCCCGTCGCGTAGAGCCCGATGCCGATGGCGAGAACGACGGCGAGCGCGACGCCCGCCCCGGCGGCGATCCAGCGCGCCCGTGATTTTCCCGGAGATGCCGGAGGCTGCCCGATCTCCGGTTCCGCCGGGTCCGGAAGCGCCGCGGGTGCCTCGGGCACCGTCGGAGTCGGATTGCTCGTGAAGACCGGCACGTAACCGCCCTTCGGGATTTCGATCACGATCGGATCGTCTTTCCCCGAAAGCAGGTAGTAGCGCTCGAGCGCCCGGCGCAGGCGCCCCGCCTCGATGCGCACGACCGGATCATTCTGGGCGTCGAACGTCTCGTCGCGGCCGAAGACCTCGACCGCCACCGAAAACGCCTTTATCCGGTCGGCACGGTCGTTGAGGGTTTCCTCGACCACATAGCGAAGGAAATTGCGGGCCCGGTCGGAAGCAGTGAAATCCGGGTTGTTGACGATCCGGTCGACCGCGGCGCGCACGGCCGCGGCTGAAACCGCGTGCTCGGCGCCGTCCTCCCCATTGCCAGAGCCGGGAGCTGCAAGGGTCACGCTTTCTCTCCGCTGCAAGCCAGGACCGATGATCCAGTCGCCCCCGGATCGGGTAGGGGTTCTAACACCTTAGCGTGGAACCGTCATGGGTTTCCAACGCCTGCGCGATACCGTGGGGGAGCCCGTGTCGCGCGTTTGCTACGGTACGCTACGTCGCGCCCGGCGCAGAAAAGCTCCAAATTCCACTGACGCGAAGAGACCGCGCGGGGCTGAGAGAGGTGGACATGGAAAAGGGGCTGCTCGCCGCGGTCCGTCGATTCCCGCTCAAAGGGCAGGAAATCAAGCGCCTTGCGCTCTCCGATGTCTCATTTCGATCCCTGTGCGAAGATCTCGCCGACGCGGAGCATGCGCTTGATAGCTGGGCAGCGTCGGCCTCTTCGGTCCGGTCGGTGCGGCTCGGCGAGTATCAGACGCTGGTGAAGGAGCTCGCCGACGAGATCGAGGCTATGCTTGCCGCCCATTCCGGTGCGCCGCAAGGGGCCGGCGCCACCGCCCCGCAGGACTGACCTCCGCCCCGCCGGCAAGCTATCGTCCTCGGCTTCGATTTCGCCATGGCGGGCGGCGGCCGCATTTGTGGCTGGCGATCGGCGGGCTTCGGGTCCTATCCTCCCGCCCTTGGTCTCGAAAAGGGGAACGGGGGAGGTCGACATGGAGCCGGGGATTCAGCGTCCGGATCAGGGAGGAGGGGCGGGGCCCGCCTCCTCCGCTTGGTGACGATGGCTGGCAACACCGTGCGGGCAACGCCCGCGACGCGGCCGCCGGTCCCCTTCGACCGTCTCCATGGCGAAATCGCCGGGGCCCTCGATACCAGCCGGACGGATCTCTCCGTGGAGCGGCTGATCGACCTGTTCAGGGACCTTGCCGACAGATACGACACCGACGTCAACAGCCCGCTCAACATGGGCTACTACTGCATCGACGCCGATATCGCGTCGCTGGTTGCGCTGGACGAGACGGAGCGGCGGGCGGCGAATATCGCCGTCGAGGACCAGCACCCCGCGTCGCTCGCCTTCGAGCTCCACAGCATCGAAGTGGTGCTGCGCGCCTTTGGCATCGACCCTGGCACCGGCCATGGCCACTACACCTCGGGCGGCACGGAATCCGACCTCACGGCCATGGTCGTGGCGCTCGGCGACCGCCTCACCCACCGCAATCCCGGGCTGCCGGCCGATGCCTATGACCCGGCGCTGACCGCCCAGGCGACCGGCAGGCCCGAGCCCTACGAATATGTCCTCCACGGCGCGCTGCCGATGAAGCGCCGCCCGGCTGTCTACGTGACCCCCCAAACGCATGTCGCGGTCAGGAAGAATGCCCGGACCCTCATCGGCGTCTCGTCGGTGCGCGAGGTCGCGATGGACAGGGACCTGCGCATGAGCCCTGCGGCGCTCGAAAAGGCGATCGCCGAGGACCGCAAGGGGGAGGCGTTCTTCCCTTTCATGGTGGTCGCAACCGTCGGGGCGACCGGCACCGGCATCATCGATCCGCTGCGCGGCATCGGCGAGGTCTGCCGGCGGAACGGCCTGTGGCTCCACGTCGACGCGCCATGGGGCGGCATCGCCGCCTTCTCGCCGGCGATGAAGGAGAAATGCCTCGACGGCATCGAGCTGGTCGATTCCATTACCTTCGATCCGCACAAGACCCTGGTGCCGCTCGGGGCAGGGGGATCGGGCATGTTCCTCACCCGGCACCGCGCCGCGGTCGAGCGTTCCTTCAACGTTTCCGGCCATCCGGTGGCGACCCACGACTACGGTTACATGTCGCTTCAGGGATCGCGGCCGAATAATGGATTGCGGGTTCTCGGCCAGTTGGTCCAGCCGCGCCGCCTCGCCGAGCGGATCGAGCGGGAGGCCCGCCTCGGCGACCTGATTCGCCGCCGGCTGCGGGCGTCGGGCTGGACGATCACCAGCAAGACGCCGCTGCCGGTTGTCACTGCCATCCACCCGGCGATGGTCGACGGCCGGATCACGGCCGCAAAGGTGGTCGCACGGCTTGCGAAACAGGGCGTCCTCGCCAAGCCGGAGACGATCCGGCCGGGCGGGCCCGCCTCCGTCCGGCTCGGCATCATCAGCCGGCGCACCGGCGAAGCCGACGTCGAGGCGGTGGTGGAGATGCTGAACGCCGCGGTCGCCTGAGACGGTCAGGGCCGGGAACTGGCCGGCCGCGGCCCCGGAGGCCAGCGTCTATCGGTTCCAGCGCCTATTGGCTCTTGTCGAGTTTCTTCCACTCGTCGCGCACCTGGGTCAGCAGTTCGATCCAGATGTCGAGGCCGTCCGGGCCGGCCATGTCGGCGAATTGCTCTGCCGGAACCTGGCGCATGACCACGGTCACGCCCTCCTCCGGCGCGAAATAGGGATTGCCCTTGAAGGCGGTGTCGACGGTTTCGGCCGGTATCGTGAACCGCACATGCCGCTTGTGCCAGACGAAGGTCGGCGTCGTACCGCGGATCATCCATGCGTCGGGCGGCAGGTCCGCCTCGATGTCGAGGGTGACGGAGCCGTCCGGGTTGCGGACGACCGTGCCGGTCGCCCGCGCGCCGGCGATGTCGGTGCCGGAAAGCCTGCCTCCCTCGACCGTATAATATCCGAGCGCCGATCCGGCGGGTCCGCTGAACGTCACGGAATAGACGCCGTCGAATTCGCCTTGCGCTTCTTCCTTGGTCATCGCCATGCCCCTGAGCCAGGCTCTTGAGTCGTTGCCGATGAGGCTACTGCCCGGGCGTCCCGCGCACAATCGATCGCCGGCCGGAATGCGACCGCCATCGGCCCGACGGGAACCAGACAAAGAAGAATGCCGGGCGCGCCGCGCTTCTGAAACAAGACGTTGGGCGCGGCGAAGCGGGCTCGGTCGCCGACATTGCCCGAATGGTTCTTCGATCCCGCATCAACATCGGCGAGAGTCGACCTGACTATCGAAAGCTCGCGCAGGGACTCGGACGGGCAGGACTTGAGGCCTTGCCCCGATCCAGGGAACGGGACGCAAGATCGAAAACGCCCGTCGGCAGACTTGCTCTCCAACCGGACAACCTGTTGAGGCTCCACACCTAGACGATGACGAAGTCGTCGAAATGGAGCTGCGTCCCGGGATCGATCTTCGCAAAAAGCGCCTCGTGGGCGCCCCCCTTTCCGTCGGGATCGTAGTAGATGCCACCACTGCTCTTCTTGAACAGGATGTGGTCGTTGCCGTCCTTGGCCTTGCCGCCAACACGGAATTCTGCGGCGTCGAGTGTCGCCCCGATCGCCCCGAACCGGTGGTGATCGAGGCCGATCAGGTCCTCGCCTGCCTTGAAGTCGCCGATGCGGTCGACATTGGCTGCTCGCAAGGCAGCGCCGAAACCGAACAGGTCAGCGCCGTTGCCGCCGTGAAGCCGGTCGTGTCCCCGTCCCCCGAACAGGATGTCGTTGCCGTCGCCGCCGAAGAGGTGGTCGTCGTCCGCGTTGCCAACGAGCAGGTCATTACCCGTGTCTCCGAACAGGTCATCGTCCCCGCCACCACCGTGAATTTGATCGTCACCGCCGAGCGCGGAGAGCTTGTCGTTGCCGCGCCCACCCCAGAGCCGGTCCTCCTCGCCCGTCGGCAGCGGCTGTCCCGGTACCGTCGTCGCGGCGTCGACCTTGTTGGCTCCGTTGGTCCCCCTGATCGTTACGCCGCCGACATTTGAGACCATGACGGTGATCGTCTGGCTGTCCGCTTCCTGCCCGTCGCTCGCCTGGACGATGACTTCATAGGTGTTGTTGCCATCCGCATCGGCAGGCTCTTCGAAATCCGGCGCCGACAGGAAGGCGAGACTTCCATTGACGGGGTCGATGGTGAAGAGGGCGGCATCGGCGCCACCGGTTATTGCGAACGCCGGAACACTGTCGGGATCGGCAGCGACAACCTGGGTAACCGCAGTCGTGTTCTCGGCAATCGTGACGGCTGCTGTTTCGGCGCCCCCGTTCGAGCTGATGACGGGGGCGTCGTTTACCGGCGTGACGTCGAAGGTGATGGTCCTCGGCGTGGTGTCGAAGGTGCCGGCGCTGTCCTTGACCGAGAAGGTGAAGCTGGCATAGCCGGAGCCGTTATCGTCGGCGCCGGGGGTGAAGACCAGCAGCCCGATGTCGGTGGCGGCGACCACGTCGGTGGCGGCGACCGCGACGCCGTTGAGGGTGAGCGACCCTGCACCCGGCACAGTGTCGATGCGGACCGCGGCCAGCGTATCGCCGTCGACGTCAGCAAAGCCGAAGTCGCTGGCCGCAAAGGTATGGGCGGTGTCCTCGTCGGTGGTGATTGTCTTGTCCGCCCCGGTCGGTGGATCGTCGACCGGGGTGACGTCAAGGGTGATGGTTCTCGGCGTCGTGTCGAAGGTACCGGCGCTGTCCTTGACCGAGAAGGTGAAGCTGGCATAGCCGGAGCCGTTATCGTCGGCGCCGGGGGTGAAGACCAGCAGCCCGATGTCGGTGGCGGCGACCACGTCGGTGGCGGCGACCGCGACGCCGTTGAGGGTGAGCGACCCTGC
>JAGRKY010000827.1 GCA_020442095.1 Bauldia sp. | reverse complement strand
CCTTGCCGGAGCGGCCGTCCGGCCAGCTGACGGGGCTGAGATAGGCGCTGGCACCGGCGCCGGTCAAGCCATCCCCCGACCAGGCACGGTCGCGATCAGCCGGTCAAGCGTCCTGACCGTCGAGACGTCGGCCACGCCATCGAAGCGCGCCTGACGGAAATGGCGCTGGAAGGCGACGACCACCGCTTCGGTCACGGGCCCGAAATCCGACTCTTCGTCAATGGCATAGCCGTATTGCCTGAATCGGTGCTGGAGGTCGCTTACGCCGCCTCCCCGGTCGCCGCGCTTCAGCACCGACCCGGCGACGACCGGCTCCGGCTGCACCCAGTGACCGATGCCGGCGGCATGGAGCACCTGCCACGGAAACAGCTCGCCCGGATCCTCCTTGCGGTCGGGCGCGACATCGGAATGCGCCAGCACCCGCTCGGGCGGGATCGGATGGCGGGCGAGGATCCCCTGTGAGAGCGCGACCAGCGCCGCGATCTGCGGCGCGGCGAAGGCACGGTAGCCGTGCTCATGGCCGGGATGGGCGAGCTCGATGCCGATCGAGCGGGAGTTGATGTCTCCTTCGCCGGCCCAGATCCCCCTGCCGGCATGCCAGGCGCGGCGCTCCTCGTCGACCAGTTGCACGGTCCGCCCGTCCTCGAAGATGAAGTAGTGGCTGGAGACCTCGGACCTTGGATCGGAGAGCCAGGACAGCGCCCCCTCCGCTGTCTTCATGCCCGTGTAGTGAAGAAGCAGGATATCGACACGCGCCCCCGGCGCGCGTGGTCCGTGGTTGGGCGACGGGTGCTGTTCGATCGCGGGGGCCGCTACCATCATTGCCATTCCCGATTCGCTGTCTGGGATAGCCGATGGCGCATCATGAAACCACCTGCCTGTCCCGCGCGCCATGAGCGGCCCGGTCCCGCACCCGCGCGGGGTTGAAAGACTCGTCGCCGCCCTCGGATTCCTGGCCGGCCTGGGCCTCTCGCACGGCTTCGCCTGATCAGCCGCGCTCCAGCAGGATCTGCTCCCAGGCCCTGTTGATCGCGGCCATCCGGTCATGGGCGAGCGTCAGGGCCTCCGGCGGCAGGCCGCGGCCGATCAGGGCGTCGGGATGGTTCTCGGCCGCGAGCTGGCGATAACGAGTCCTGATCTCGGCAAGGCCCATCGATCGCTCGACGCCGAGGATTCGATAGGGATCGCCGCCTTCCGGCACGATGTGCCGCGCCGCGATCCGGTCGAAGCACCGCTGGTCGATGCCGAAGATCGTGGCAACGCGCTCGAGGAAGACGAGCTCCGCGTCGTGGATGACGCCGTCCGCGCCGGCGATGGTGAACAGCCCGTCGACCACATCCTCCAGCGCCCGCGTGTCGCCCTCGTAGAGCCGGGCGATTCGCGCGGCATAGGTTTCGAAGCCGGCGACATCCCGCTTGGCGAGATCGAACAGGCGCACGACATTCCGTTCCTCCGAAGCGGGCATCGCGAACAGGCGGCGGAAGCTGGCGACCTCGTCGGAGGTAACCACGCCATCGGCCTTCGCCATCTTGGCCGACAGCGCGATCAGGGCGATCGAGAAGGCCACCTGCCGTCGGGTCTCGGTGTCGCCGATCGCGGTAAAGGCGCTGCCGAGCCACTCGACCAGTGCGCCGACCGCCCCCGCTCCGCCTTCGGCAACCTCACCGATCCAGGTCCAAATGCTCATGCTTCAGTCCATGCAATTCCGGGGCCTGCACCGACCGGAGCGTGTCGCAACGGCGGACGCCGCCGCCGGAGCGTGGCCCGGGTCGCGGTCGGACAGGATCAGGGTTTGGTCACCGTCAGGTTGTCGAAGCCGAAGGCGGCGACGCCGGTCGGCGGCGATGCCGCGAAGACGCCGATCTGCTGGCCGTTGTCGGGCGGCGAGCCCTCCAGCTCCTCGAACTTCTGGCCGTTGACGTAGAAGGTCGCGTGGCTGCCGATCGTCGTCACCTGCAGCTCGTTGATGGCGCCGTTGCCCTGGTTGGCGATCTCGGCCTCGCGCCACTCGACCTGGGCGAGCCATTTGCCGCGCTGCCGCCGCCAGACCGAGGCCTTGCCGTTCGGCGCCAGCTCGAAGACGTAGAAATTGTTGGTATCCGTGTACCAGAATACGAGGCCAGCCTTCGATTCCAGCGGATCGACCTCGGCTATGGTGGTCATCGTGACGCACATGTCGATGTCGTCGTAGAGGTTCGCCGAATTGGCGGACCAGTAGTATGTGTCAGCAGGCGGTCGGATTTCGAGCTGACTGTTAACGACTTTCAACGAATCGGTTTCGGTTCCCCAGGTAGGCTGTAGTCTGTCGAAACTATCCTGATAGAGAATCGAACTTCCCTGACATGCGGCAAAGGCAGCGCCGCCGAAGCCAAACCAGGCAAGCAAGGCGAAAATGATTGAACGAAATTTCATTTCCCACTCCGACCGCTCCCAACCGCGGCTATCGCGGAATCTACCCCCCGAGAACGGCAAAACCTAGGGCAAGTTCCCGGTCCGCGTGACCCATCCCAGACCTTCGTATTCAATTAGCAACGACCCTTGCTAGCGTCCCTGAACGGGAACTGCCATTCAATGCAAACGACTTCCACCGGAAAATGGGATTTCTGGATCGACCGCGG
>JAGRKY010000826.1 GCA_020442095.1 Bauldia sp. | reverse complement strand
CTGGATGCGGGCGCCGCCGGCATCGTAGAGGCCGATGATCGGCGTCCCGTTCCTGAGAGCCATGTCCTGAACCTTCTGGATCTTCTCGGCATGGGCCTCGGAAAGCGACCCGCCGAACACCGTGAAGTCCTTGGCGAAGACATAGATCGGCCGGCCGTTGACCGTACCCCAGCCGGTCACCACCCCGTCACCGGCGATCTTCTTCTCGGCCATGCCGAAGTCGTTGGCGCGGTGCTCGACATACATGCCGTATTCCTCGAAGGAGCCTTCGTCGAGCAGCACCTCGATGCGCTCGCGCGCCGTCAGCTTGCCAAGCTTGTGCTGCGCCGCGACACGCGCCTCGCCGCCTCCGGCGCGCGCGGCTTTCCGCCGGATTTCAAGCTCTTCGAGTATTTCCTTCATGACGCCCCTCACCGGTCGCAGCCATCTCGGGGCCCGAAACTATCCCGGCCGGGACGATTCCGCCATGTCATCCGGGTCCGGTGCTTGATTCCGCCTTATCGCCCCTCTAGTCATGGCTCCGCGGCGCGGCAAGGCGCGTCGCCCGGACGCCGTTTTTCGACGAATGACCAGGGTTTGCATCACTATCTGCACCGCCGGGCGGCCGGGCATGCTGTCCGAATGCCTGAGGTCGGTGGTCAGCCAGGACGCCCCGGCCGGCTGCGAGGTCGAGCTCATCCTCGTCGACAACAACCCGGCCCCGCAGGTGCAGGAAATCGTCGACGGAATCAGGGGCGACGCCCGCTTCCCTGTCACGCTGGTCCATGAGCCGGAGCCCGGCATCCCCCACGCCCGCAACCGTGGCGTCGACGAGGCGCTCGCCCGCGGCGCCGACTGGATCGTCTGCATCGACGACGACGAGATCGCCGACCCGCGCTGGCTCGCCAGCCTGATCGAGGCCGGCATCGCCTACAAGGGCGACGTGGTGATGGGCAAGCTGATCAAGATTTATCCCGAGCGCCTCCCCCTCTTCGTCCTGCCGACCAACTATCCGCCCCGCAAGGAGGGCGAGGAACTCGAGGTCGCCTATACCCACAACGTCGCCTTCGCCCGCTGGCTGGTCGATCCGGACAAAGGGGCGTTGCGCTTCGACGAGAAGCTCCGTTTCGCCGGCGGCAGCGACTCCGATTTCTTCCGCCGCGCCCGCAAGCTCGGTGCCCGCATCGTCGCCACCGAGACGTCGGTGGTCCGCGAGACCCAGGTGCCGGAGCGCCTCAATCTGAAATGGCAGCTCCGCCGCGAATACCGCGTCGGCGCCGGCATGGCCCGTTCCGAGAAGGCGCTGAACGTCCCCGGCCGTCAGCGCCGCCGCCGGCTCGACCAGCTCGTCTTCCGCATCCTCAGGATGGTCGTCACCATCATCCTGTCGCCGCTGCTGCTGATCTTCGGCTTCAAGCGCTTCGAGAGCACCGTCGCCGTCGCGATCCGCAAGCTCGCCGCCTCCTGCGGCGCGCTCTCGGCGCATTTCGGCAAGCTCCCCGACCCCTACCGCAAGCTCGACGGCTACTGAGCGCGCGCCCGCTCCAGCACCAGCGCGGCGGCCTTGAGCTCCGCGAGGCGCACCGCCCGGCGGGCGAGCGCCATGTCGTCCTGCCCCCACTGGCTCATCTGCCAGTCCTCGTCGACATGGGCGGCGCCCCAGGCTTCCTCGACCGTGAGTCGGCCCCGCGCCAGCGCCAGCGCGATGATCGCCGAGCCGGTCAGCGTCGTCGCGACGTGAAGCGCCGAAAGGCCGAGCGCATCGAATGGCTTGACGGCTTC
>JAGRKY010000090.1 GCA_020442095.1 Bauldia sp. | reverse complement strand
CATGTTCCCCTTCCGCGGCATGCCGGACTGGGCGCAGGCGATCGGCCAGATCATCCCGTTGACGCATTACCTCCGCGTTGTGCGCGGCGTCATGTTGAAGGGGGGCGGTTTCCCGGAAGTCGTCAACAACATCTGGCCGCTCCTCGTCTTCTGGGCGGCGGTTGCCGGGATTGCATTGATCCGCTACCGGCGGACGCTCGACTGAATTCCGGACCTGTGAACCGGGTCATTGCCTTTGACCGACGGCGCAAGCAGGATTGGTTCGCTTATGTCGGACACGGTCATGCTTACCCGCCGCCACTTCCTCGCCGCGACTGCCTGTTTCGCCGGTGGCGCCAGCGTTGCCGCTTCGGGACGCGTCGCGGCCTTCGCCACGCCGCTCGCGCCGGTACCCGCCCCTGCGACGGGGCGCACGGTCTCGGCCCGCTTCGTGGCGGCGGAGCGGCCACGCGCGCTTCCCTGCTTCGATGGCCACGTCATGCCGATGTGGACCTTCTCCGACGGCGAATGGCCGCCGGTCCTGCGGTTGAATCTTGGCGACCGCCTCGATGTCGTCGTCGAGAACGCGCTGCCGCGCGAGGGCGAGCACACCTCGATCCACTGGCACGGCATCCGCCTGCCCAACGACCAGGATGGCGTTCCCTACCTGATTCAGCCGCCGGTCGAGCCCGGACAAAGCTACCGCTACGGCTTCGTGCCGCCGGACACCGGCACCTTCTGGTTCCACACCCACTGCAATACCGCCGAGCAGCTTGGACGCGGCCTGGTCGGCCTCCTGATCGTCGATGGCGACACGACGGAACCCTATGCCGCGGACGTGACGCTCCAGCTTCGCGACTGGCCGATCGATCTCGACAAGGGCGTCTTCCGCTCCTTCTTCACCAAGCGCGGTGCCAGCAAGGCCGGCACCTACGGCAACGTCCGCAGCGCCAATGGCGCCGCCGAAGCGGAGGTCGTCCTGCCCGCCCGGTCCGATTGCCGGCTGCGCCTCGTCAACACCGACCGGACCCGTGTCATGGAGATGGTCGTCGAGGGCGCGGAAACCGCGGTCGTCGCGGTCGATGGCATCGCCGTTCCGCCATTCCCCCTCGACGGGTGGTATCTCTCACCAGGCTCGCGCGTCGATCTCGTCGTCCGCTCGCCGGGAGAGGGCGCGGTGGCGCATCTTCTCGACCGGCGGCTCGAGCCCGCGGTCAGCCTCGCGCGCCTCGTCGGGCGCGGGCCGGCGGGTCCGGGTGGAGCCTTCGATCCTCGGCCGCTTCGCGCCGGGCGCATCCCCGAGCCGGATATCGCAGCCGCCGACCGGTTGACCTTCACCTTCGCGTCGGCGGACCCCGCTGCGGCGGCGGCTGTCGACGACCCGACCGGCGGGCTGCTGCTCGGCTCGCTCTGCCTGTCGACCGAGACCCTCTGGTCGATCAACGGCGCGGAATGGCCGGGCAAGGATCATTCGAAGATCCCGCCGCCGCTGGCCGTCCTGCAGCGCGGGCGTTCATACGTGTTCGAACTGAAGAACGCCAGCCGGCTGATGCATCCGATCCACATCCACGGCCACAGCTTCAAGGTTCTGCGCTCGAATCTCAGGAGCCTCCCTGCCCATCACGCCGATACCGTGCTCCTCATGCCCGGGGAGACCGTCGAGGTCGCCCTCGTCGCGGACAATCCCGGCAAGTGGATGTTCCATTGCCACGTCATCGAGCACCAGGAGGCGGGGATGATGGGCTACGTCGAGGTACTGTGATGCCACAACCTGCATGCAACCGCCGAAGATATGTCGGACTACTTCGGGTTGCTACCGACGGTAGCGAAAACGTGGAATATTCGCCTTACTGAGGCTGATGCGCTGGGGAGGAACCCATGAAAGCGGTGTATCGCGTCACTTCCGCTGCAATTTTGGTGTTTGCGGGCTCCGCCATCCAGGCCGGCGCCCAGGATCAGGATGCCCTGCTGAAGCGCGGCGAATACCTGATGAACGGTCCGGTCGCCTGCGGCAACTGCCACAATACCCGGGCCGAGGACATGTCCTTCGTGCCCGGGATGGAGTTTGCGGGCGGCTTCCACATCGTCGACAAGGGCATCGACGCCTACTCGGCCAACATCACTCAGGATCCGGAGACCGGTATCGGCACCTGGACCGATGAGGAGATCATCACCGCGATCCGTGAAGGCACGACGCCGGAGGGCAAGATCATCTTCCCGCCGATGCCGGTGCCGACCTACAACAACATGTCGGACGACGATGTGCATGCCATCGTCGCCTATCTCCGGACCATCAAGCCGATCCACAACGAAGTGCCGGAATCGACTTACCAGATTCCGCAGCAGGCGATGCCGCCGGCCAAGGGCGCCCCGGCGCCGGATCCGTCCGACAAGGTCGCCTACGGCGGCTATATCGTGAACGCCCTCTCGCATTGCTTCGAGTGCCACACGACGCCCGACGCCAACGGCGTGCCGGATTTCAAGAACGGCCTTGGTGGGGGCGGCTTCATGATCCAGCTTGCCCCCGGCGCGGTCGTCGCGACGCCGAACATCACCTCGGATCCCGAGACTGGCCTCGGCAAGTGGAGCGACGACGACATCAAGAAGGCGCTCACCCAGGGCATCGATCCCGACGGCGTGCACCTGTCGCCGCCGATGCCGTTCCCGTTCTTCGCCAACATGACGCCCGAAGACCTCGACGCGGTGGTTGCCTACGTCCGGACCATCCCGCCGATCGTCAACAAGGTCGAACGCACCGACTTCCAGAAGCAGGTCTTCAAATAGGCCTCGGGCGCTTCGCCCGGCCTTGTCGGGTGCATGGTCAAGGGCCGCCCGGGATCGCCGGGCGGCCCTTCCGTTTCAAAGGTGTGATGCGTCCGGCGCCGGCTGCGTCGTAAGGCCCAGGCGGTCGCGCCGCATCCAGCGGATCGTCAGCGGTATCGCCACCGCGCCGAGAGCGGCCACCAGGCCGACCCATATGCCGATGCCGCCGAACCCGGCCACGAATCCGAGCAGGACGCAAAGTGTCATCCCGACGCCCCAGTAGCCGATTCCGGCTATGATCATCGGTACCTTGGTGTCGCCCAGTCCCCTGAGCATTCCGGACGCGGAAACCTGCCCGGCGTCGAAGAACTGGAAGAGGCCGGCGAACGCCAGGAACGTCACCGCGAGTGCGATCACCGTCTCATTGGCGGGATCGCTGAGGTCGAGAAAGACGCCGACCAGTGGCCGCCCGGCGAAGATCATGGTGATCGCGGTGATCAGGGCGATCACCATCGCCATGGCGAAGGCCGTCCAGCCGGCGCGGCCGATGGCGACGTGGTCGCCGCGGCCATAGGCGAGCCCGACGCGCACGGTGGCGGCGAGCGCGAAGCCGAGCATCGCCATGAAGGTCAGCGACGGGAACTGCATGGCGATGGCATGCGCGGCGAGTGCATCGGCGCCGACCAGACCCATCATGAAGGCCGCGACGTTGAAGACGCCGACCTCGAAAGTGAGCGTCAGCGCGATCGGCAGGCCGAGCCGCCATATCTCGCGATAGCGCGCCCAGTCGGGGCGCCATAGCCGGCCGAACAGGGAATAGCGCCGGAAACGCCGATCGATCGAGATGATGGCCGCCAGGCTGAGGAACATGAAGAGATTGGTCAGCGACGTCCCGATACCGGCCCCCGAGAGGCCGAGGCTCGGCAGTCCAAGCGCGCCGAACATCAGCGAATAGACCAGCCCGGCATTGACGAAGAAGGCGGCGACCGCCACGACCATCGCCGCGCGTGGCCTTTCCAGCGCGCCGATGAAGTTCCTGAGGACGATGTAGCAGAGGAAGGGCAGGCCCCCCCATTGCAGCGTCCTGAGGTAGCTCCCCGCCTGTTCGGCCAGCGCCGGGTCCTGTCCGATGGCGACGAGGATCGCCTCGCCGTTCCAAAGGATGATCCAGACCGGCACCGAGGCTGTCGCTGCCGCCCAGAAGCCCTGCCGGACGCTGCGTCGCACGTCGCGGACCGAATGCCGGGCGCGGCCGAGTTCGATGGCTATCATCGGCGCGGTTGCGGTCACCAGGCCGATGCAGAAGATCAGGAAAACGAGGTTGAGATTGACGGCAAGCGCCCCCGCGGCGACCGCGTCCGGTCCGAGCCAGCCCATGAACACGACGTCGGTCACGCCGAGCGCCATCTGCGCCATCTGGGTGATGATCATCGGCCACGCCAGCGAAAGTGTCGCGCGCGCTTCCATGGCCCACGCTCCGCGCGCGGCCGGCACTGGCCTGGCAATGTCGATCATGGCCGGGCTTGTAGTCCGCCCGGCGTCGCCGCGCTACCGGCTATTTTCGCCGCCGCAACGGCAGCGCACCGGGTGTGGCCCGGCGGTCACTCCTCGTCGTCGTCGAGGAGAAGGTCCCGGATCATCGAGAAGCTCTCGTGGACCGCGACGATGCTGGTCCGCTCGAAGAGCCCGGCCTTCACATAGGGATCGCCGGCGAGATAGGCCTCGACCGCGGCACGGTCCGATGCTTCGAGGATCAGCAGTGTGCCGTTCATCGTCTGCCCGTCGTCCTCGGTCAGCGGCACGCCGATGATCTTGCGGGCAGGCAGGTCATAGCGGTCGCCATAGGCGCGATGTGCAGGACGGTTTTGCATCCGGGTCTCGATCAGGCCCGGCTTGTCCACGGCGAAGACTGCGAAGAACATCGGCCCCACTCCCTTTCGATCTCAGCGTTGCCGGCAGCCCACCGCCGGCCCGCCGAATCGGCTCCAGCGTACCTCGCTGTCGTCGCGCAGCACCAGACGCGCCGGCCCGGCGACATAGCGTGGAAAGTTGGCGCCGGGATCCCAATGGAGCGTCACCGGCGGGGCGCCGGTCTCGGTCAGGATCGCGGTCTGGTTGGCGCCGTTGAATCGCACGGTGATCTTCGTCCCGCTGGCGCAGGAATAGCGGGCGACGATGCCGCCGCCGCTCGGCGCCGGCTCGGCCGGTGCCGGCTTGGCGATCGGCGTGCCCGCGCAGGCGGCGAGGAATTCCCGCGCCGGACCGGCGCTGCCGTCGAGCGAAAGCTGGAAGCTCGAGGGGCCCGCCGTCACCCGCAGCGATTTCTCGCGGACGATCGCCGACCACAGCTCGTCGGTGAGGGGGATCTCGACCTGGGGCAACGAGGTGCCGACGACGTTGTCGACCGGTGAGCCGAGGCCGGTATAGGTCCGGTTGAAGCCGGGGCTCGAAAAGCTGATCGGGATCGCGCTGTTGGGCGAGAGGCCGGGGACGCTGGTGTCGAGCAGCGTGACGAGGACCTTCCCGGATTTCGGTACGCAGGCCGCGCCGAAGTTGCTGGCGTCGGTCTCGGGGATGCCATGGCCGAGCGACGCTCCCTTTTCGAAGGTCGAGAAGATCCAGATCATTTTCTCGCCCGGCGCCTCGGCGGCCGGCGGCTCGGGCGCCGTCGCGACCGGCGGTGCCGGGGTCGTGGCCGGGATGTCCTCGCCCTCGGTCTCGACCGAGACCATCACCGACCAGTCGTTGAGGCAGATATTCGACTTCTGGCTGACCAGCGATCCGTTCGAGAGCGTCAGTTCGACGTCACGGTCGCAGACGATGCCTTCCTCGCCCTCCTCGACCTCGAACTGCACGGCACCGTCCTTGCGGCCGATGATGTTGACCGGCTTGCCGTCCAGCCGCACGGCGAGGATTGTCGCGGTCGGATGGTCGGTCGAAACAGAAACGACCTGCGTGAAAGCCTTATCGGTGTCTGCGCCCGGTTCGCCCGCCGCCGGTGCCGCGACCTCCGTATCGCTGCCGGGGACGGCCGGCACCGCCGGAATGGCAGGCACCTCGGGGATGACCCTGGCAGCCGGAGCCTCGGGTTCGGCCGGGGTTGCCGGCGTGGCGGGCTGTGTCGGTTCGGCCGGAACGGCTGGCGCGGCGGCAACGTCCGGCGCCTTGACCTTCACCGTGACGTCCCAGTTGAGGGCGCACATATCGGAGACGAGGTCGACATGCTCGCCGGTCGACGCCACGAACTCGATCCGGTTGGCGCAGCCGACCGGCGTGCTCGGGCTGTCGATGCGGAAGAGGGTGGTGCCATCGCCGTGCCCGACGATTGCCAGCACCTGTCCGTTGCGGGAGGCCTTGTCGATCGTCACGCCATCCTGGTCAGTGCGGGCGGTGAAGATCCGGCTGTCGGCGAATGCCGGTCCGGCGGCTCCGATAGCAGCGAAGACGGCAAGGGTTGCGAGGAATATCTGGCGGTGGCCCATCATCAGTCCGTTTTGTCTGGCTTGCCGGTCCGCAAGGCGCGCGGGGATGGCGGCAGGCTGGCAATTCAAGGCGGCAGCTTCGTGGCGCGGACCTGAATGCCGCCTGAACGGCGACGAATCAACCTGCCGCCATTGGTTGCATTCTTGCATTGCACATCTGCCTTGTTTTTTAGCGCCTCGCCCCCTGCCAAAATCGGCCGGACGGGTGTAGACCGCAACCGCGGAAAGCCAGAGGGGAGCGATCTCGACCATGACCAGCCGCATCATTGCCGTGGAACCCTTCGACCTTGTCGTATTCGGCGGGTCCGGCGACCTGGCCTATCGGAAGCTCCTGCCGGCGCTGTTCCAGCGCTACAGCGACGGCCAGATTCCGGCGACCGGACGCATCATCGGCGTCTCCCGCCGGGGGATGAGCGACGACGAATACCGCGACGCGACCCGCGAGGCGCTGGAGCAGCACGTTCCGGTGGACGAGCGGGATCCGGAAGCGGTCGGCAGCTTCCTGCAGCGTCTGCATTTCGTGCAGGTCGATGCCAAGGGCGACACCGGCTGGGACAGGCTCGGCGAGGTGCTCGCGGAGGGCCAGGACCGTGTCCGTGCCTTCTATCTCGCCGTCGGGCCGGAGCTGTTCGGCACGATCTGCCAGCGCCTCGGCAAGGAGGGGCTGGTGACGCCCGAGACCCGCGTCATCATCGAGAAGCCGATCGGCCACGATCTCG
>JAGRKY010000825.1 GCA_020442095.1 Bauldia sp. | reverse complement strand
GCTCGCCCATTTCGCCGACCGCGGCGTCGTCAAGCCGCCCTTCTTCGTCCAGTCGGTGTTCGGCATCCTCGGCGGCATCGGCCCGCACCCGGAAGACGTGATGCACATGAAGCGCACGGCCGACCGGCTCTTCGGCGACCAGTATCGCTGGTCGGTGCTCGGCGCCGGCCGGAACCAGATGGCGATCGCCGCACAGGCGGCGGCGATCGGCGGTAACGTCCGTGTCGGTCTCGAGGATTCGCTGTGGGACGGTCCCGGCCAGCTCGCCAGGACCAATGCCGATCAGGTGACCCGCGTCCGCAAGATCATCGAGGGCCTCGGCAAGGAAATCGCCACCTCCGACGAGGCGCGCGAGATTCTCGAGCTCAAGGGCGGCGACAAGGTCGCTTTCTGACCGCCGCTGCGATTGCCAGACTGCATGAAGCCGTGAACGGGACGGCCCAGGGAGGAAATTCAATGCTGAAGATCGAGGTCCTGATCGAGGACAAGGACAGCCTCGGCGAGGGGCCGCTGTGGGATGTCGAGGAGCAGCGGCTCTACTGGATCGATTCCTACGGCGCCAAGGTCCATTCCTGCGACGCCGCCGGCGGTGACGTGAAGCACTGGAGCGTGCCGGAGCCGATCGGCTCGATGGCGCTGCGCCAGCAGGGCGGGGCGGTCGTCTCGCTGCGCAGCGGCTTCCACTTCCTCGATTTCGGTACCGGCGAGGTCACCCGGATCAACGAGACACAGCCAGGCGAGCTCCGTCCGCGGATGAACGACGGCAAGGTCGATCGCCGCGGCCGCTTCATCGCCGGCTCGATGGATTTCGAGGAGCGCGACGGCGTCGGCAAGCTCTTCCGCCTCGATCCGGATCTCTCGCTCCATGTCCTCGACACCGACATCGTCGTCTCCAATGGCCCGTGCTGGAGCCCCGACGACAAGACCTTCTACTTCTCCGATTCGATGCGGAAGGTGATCTACGCCTACGACTACGACATCGAGACCGGTAACGTTCTCTCGCGGCGCACCTTCACTACCTTCGACAAGCTGCGCGGTTTCCCGGATGGCGCGACGGTCGACGAGGAAGGCTATCTGTGGAGCGCGGAGGTCTATTCCGGCCGCCTGATCCGCTTCGACCCGCAGGGCGTGGTCGACCGCATCGTCGGCCTGCCGGTCCAGTCGACGACCAGCATCATCTTCGGCGGTCCGAATCTCGATATCGCCTACGTGACGTCGATGGCCCGGCCGATGGGCAACGAATATCACATGGAACGTGAGGCGGGCTGCCTCTTCGCGGTCCACGGACTCGGCGTGCGCGGCTTGCCCGAGCCGCGCTTCGCCGGCTGACGGCAACAAAGGAAGGAAAAGCGCCATGCGCATCGAGGTTCTGGTCGACGTCAAGACGACCCTCGGCGAAGGACCGCTCTGGGATGTCGAGCAGCAGCGGCTCTACTGGATCGATTCCTTCGACGGCCGGGTCTTCCGCGCTACCCATGACGGCCGCGAGGTGCGGGCATGGGACGTGCCGGAGAAGATCGGTTCGATCGCCATCCGCAAGGACGGCAACGGCGCCATCTGCTCGCTCGCCAACGGCTTCCATACGCTGGATTTCAAGACCGGCGACGTCGCGCTGATCCATGATCCGGAGCCGGGCAAGGATGCCAACCGGATCAACGACGGCAAGG
>JAGRKY010000824.1 GCA_020442095.1 Bauldia sp. | reverse complement strand
GCGCGACCTATCAGCGGCTCGAATTCCTCGGCGACCGCGTCCTCGGCCTGGTCATTGCCGAGATGCTGATCGAGCTCTTTCCGGCGGCGAGCGAGGGCGAATTGTCCCGCCGGCTCACCGCGCTCGTCCGCAACGAGGCCTGCGCCGCGGTCGCCCGCGACCTCGACCTCGGGTCGGTGATCCGGCTCGGCAGCGGCGAGGCGCAGTCGGGCGGACGCCGCAAGGCGGCGATCCTCGGCGATGTCTGCGAGGCGGTGATCGGCGCGCTGCATCTCGACGGCGGCATCGCCGTTGCCCGCCGCTTCATTGCCGAGCGCTGGCAGGGGCGGATGCAGGATTTCGGCGGCGCGCTCCGCGACGCCAAGACCACCCTCCAGGAATGGTCGCAGGGCAGGGCCCGCGGCACGCCGGCCTACGAGATCGTCGGCCGCTCCGGCCCGGACCACGCGCCGCAATTCGAGGTCGAGGTGCGCGTCGACATGACCGTGCCGATGCGCGGCGAGGGGCGCAGCCGGCGCGATGCGGAACAGGATGCGGCGGCAAGGATGCTCGTCCGCGAAGGGGTATGGGAAACCGTCGATGGAGCCTGAATCCACCCGCTGCGGCTTCGTCGCGGTGATCGGCGCGCCGAATGCCGGCAAGTCGACCCTGGTCAACCGCCTCGTCGGCACCAAGGTGTCGATCGTCAGCCGCAAGGTCCAGACCACCCGCTCGATCGTCCGCGGCATTGCGATCGCCGGCCGCTCGCAGATCGTCTTCGTCGATACGCCGGGCATCTTCGCGCCGCGCCGCCGGCTCGACCGGGCGATGGTCGATACCGCCTGGGGCGGCGCCCGCGACGCCGACCTCGTCGTCGTGATGATCGACGCCTCGCGCGGCCTCGCCCCGGAGGTCACCGACCTGCTTGGCCGGCTCGGCGACGTGCCGCAGCCGAAAATCCTGCTCCTCAACAAGGTCGATCTCGTCAAGCGGGAGGTGCTGCTCGAAATGGCCGCGGAGGCGAACCGACTCGCCACGTTCCGCGAGACCTTCATGGTCTCGGCCGCGACCGGCGACGGGCTCGACGCCTTTCTCGCCCATCTCGCGGCGGCGGTGCCGGAAGGCCCGTGGCTCTACCCCGAGGACGAGGTCAGCGACGTGCCGCTCCGCCAGCTCGCCGCCGAGATCACGCGCGAGAAGCTGTTCGAGCGGCTGCACCAGGAACTACCCTACCAGGCGACGGTCGAGACCGAGCAGTGGACCGACCAGAAGGACGGTTCGGCGCGCGTCGAGCAGACCATCTACGTCACCCGCGACAGCCACAAGAAGATCGTCATCGGCAAGGGCGGCGCCTCGATCAAGTCGATCTCGACCGCCGCCCGCAAGGAGATCGCCGAGATCGCCGAGCGGCCCGTCCACCTCTTTCTCTTCGTCAAGGTCCGCGAGAAGTGGGTGGACGATCCCGAGCGCTACCGGGCGATGGGGATCGAATTCCCCAGGGACTGATGGCGGAGAAGATGCTCCATCTGGCGATCGCCGGCCGCGTCCAGGGCGTCGGCTACCGTGCCTGGCTCTCCCATGAAGCACGGGCGCGCGTGCTCTCCGGCTGGGTCCGCAACCGCCGCGACGGCACGGTCGAGGCGGT
>JAGRKY010000823.1 GCA_020442095.1 Bauldia sp. | reverse complement strand
CAAGGTCGTGGCGATGATGCAGTTCTCGATGTACCACCACTACACGGTCGACGAGCACCTCCTGCGCTCGATCGGCTTCCTGACCGAGATCGAGCATGGCGAGGCGGCGGAGTCGCATCCGCTGGCCAACGAGATCATCCCCGGCATCAAGGATCGCGTCGTCCTGTATGTCGCGCTTTTCCTGCACGACATCGCCAAGGGCCGGCCCGAGGACCATTCGATCGCGGGTGCGCGGATCGCGCGCCGCCTCTGCCCGCGCCTCGGCCTGAGCGCGGCGCAGACCGAGACGGTCGCCTGGCTCGTCGAGCACCATCTGCTGATGAGCATGACCGCGCAGTCGCGGGACCTCAACGATCGCAAGACGATCCTCGACTTCGCCTCGGTGGTGCAGAGCCTCGAGCGGCTGAAGATGCTCCTCATCCTGACCGTCGCCGATATCAAGGCGGTCGGCCCGGGCGTGTGGAACGGCTGGAAGGGGCAGCTCCTGCGCACCCTTTACTACGAGGCCGAACCGGTGGTCACCGGCGGCCACAGCCAGGTCAGCCGCGAGAAGCGGGTCGCGGCGGCGAAGGACGAACTCGGCAAGGCGCTGGCGGACTGGCCGAAGCGCGATCGCGACGCCTATATCAAGCGCCACTATCCCGCCTATCTCCTGCGGGTCGACCTGCCGCACAAGATCGCCCATGCCGCCCTGATCCGGGAGGCCGACCGGGCGAAGCGGACGCTCGCCACGGCGGTGACCATCCACGACTTCGAGGCGGTCACCGAGATCACCGTCTTCGCGCCCGACCATCCGCGCCTCCTGTCGATCATCGCTGGCGCCTGCGCGATCGCCGGCGCGAATATCGTCGACGCCCAGATCCACACCACCACGGACGGCCAGGCGCTCGACTCGATCTTCATCAGTCGCGAGTTCGACGACGCGATCGACGAGGAGCGGCGCGCCGGCAAGGTCGGCAGGCTGATCGAGGACGCGCTGACCGGCACCCTGCAGATGCCGGAGCAGGTCGATCGCAAGGCCGAGAAGAAGGGGCGCTTCAAGGCCTTCTCGCTGGAGACCAGCGTCACCATCGACAACGAATTGTCGAACCTGCTGACGGTGATCGAGGCTTCGGGCATCGATCGTCCGGGCCTGCTCTTCAGCCTCACCCGGGCGATTTCCGACCTCAATCTCAACATCGCCTCCGCCCATATCTCGACCTTCGGCGAGCGGGTGGTCGACGTCTTCTACGTAACCGATCTGACGGGCCTCAAGATCACCAACGGCAGTCGCCAGGCAGCGATCCGCCGGCGGCTCACGGCGGCATTCGATGGCAAGCCGGTTGAGGAGGCCCGTCCGGCCAGGCGCATGGAACCTGCGTGATCACAATCCGGGCGGCCGCGCCGGGGCGAGTGGGTCGATGTCTCTCCTGAAGAATTTCGCTACGGTTGGCGGTGCGACGGCGACCAGCCGTCTCCTCGGCTTCGTCCGTGACGTCTTCATCGCCGGCGCGCTCGGCACCGGGCCGATCGCAGACGCGTTCTTCGTCGCCTTCCGCTTTCCCAATCTCTTCCGCCGGCTTTTCGCCGAAGGGGCCTTCAATTCGGCCTTCGTGCCGCTTTATGCGCGGGCGCTGGAGGGCGAGGGGGAAGACGCGGCGCGGCGCTTCGGCGAGGAGGCCCTCAGTGCGCTCCTGACGGCGCTGCTGATCTTCACGGCGATCGCCGAGATCGCCATGCCGATCCTCATGTATGTCATGGCGCCGGGTTTCGTCTCCGATCCGGAGAAGTTCGACCTGACGGTCTTCCTCACCC
>JAGRKY010000822.1 GCA_020442095.1 Bauldia sp. | reverse complement strand
TTGAAGAACTTCACGGTGCCAGTCTGGCGCATTACTGGGATCCTTTTCCCTAGGTGTCAGTCGGATGCGGCCTCCGCATCCATTCATGAACGGCAGCTTGGTATCGGGGAAAGGAATAAGCGTCTTATCACGACCCCCCGAGCTTGCTCGGGATCAGCGAGGGGTTTTTATCCTCGCGCAGTTTTCCAGTCTCCGGGGTGCAAAGTGCCCGAACATGCTTCATATGGCCGCATATCGTGACAAAGGCAAGAATTTTCGATTCTGCTCTGCACAACGTAAACGTTGGACTTGAAATGGTTTTTATGGATTCCGCCCGATCAGGGCGGCTTCCCGGGACAGCGACGTGATCCGCGTCCAGTTGCCCTGGTTAATCGCGTCGGCCGGCGCAAGCCATGATCCGCCAACACAAATCACGTTTCCAAGAGCCAGGTATTCGGCGGCGTTTTTCGGCCCGACCCCACCCGTCGGACAGAACCGGATGCCGGGCAGCGGCGCCGACAGCGCCTTCAGGTAGCTCACTCCGCCGGCCGGCTCGGCGGGGAAGAATTTGAGCACCTGGAACCCCTCCTCGGCCAGCGTCATCGCCTCGCCCGCCGTCGCGACGCCGGGCAGGAAGGGAATGGGCGCCTCCTTCGCGGCGCTGACGAGCCGGGGCGACGCGCCGGGGCTCACCATGAATTTCGCCCCCGCCTCGATCGCCTGTTCGAGGTGCGCCGTATCGAGCACCGTGCCGGCGCCGACATCGCAATCCTCGACCTCGGCCGCGATCGCCCGGATACAGTCGAGCCCGGCGGCGGTTCTCAGCGTCACCTCGATCGCGGTCAGCCCTCCGGCCACCAGGGCGCGGGCAAGCGGAACCGCCACCGTGGTCGATTCGATGGTGAGAACCGGGACGACGGGCGCCGCGGTGAGAATGCTGAACAGGTTTGCTTCGCGTGCGTTCACGCCTGCCTGTGTAACCAGCCCGGACCGCCGGCGCAAAGCAGAATTGACATTCGCCGCCTTGTCGCGGCGCAACATTGTTTCTATAGCTGACGCTTCGGAATACGACGATCGGGGAACCTCGGAATGTCCATGCCATCGAACGGATCGGGCCGCGCCGCCCTCGCCGAAACCTTTCTGCCGGAGGGCATTGCCCGTGCGGTCGGCGTGATCCTCCTGGTGCTTGCCGGCACGCTGCTCATCGCCATCGCCGCCAAGATCAAGGTTCCCTTCTGGCCGGTGCCGATCACCCTGCAGACGCTGGCGGTCATGGCGATCGCCGCGGCCTACGGATCGCGGCTGGCGGTGGCCACCGTCGTCGCCTATCTCGCCGAGGGCCTCGTCGGGCTGCCGGTCTTCACCAACACGCCGCCGCTCGCCGCCGGCCCGGCCTATTTCCTCGGGCCGACGGGCGGCTTCCTGATCGGCTTCATCGTCATCGCCTTCGTCGTCGGCCTCGCCGCCGATCGCGGCTGGTCGCGCTCGATCCCGAAGCTCGCCGCGGCCATTCTGGTTGCCGACGTGATCATGATGGCGATGGGCTTCGCCTGGTTCGCCGGCTTCGCGCACCTGTCCAACGGGCAGGTCGGCCCCGGCATGGCCTTCGCCTGGCAGTGGGGCGTCCAGCCCTTCATCCTCGGCGAGCTTCTCAAGATCGCGCTCGTCGCCCTCGCGGTTCCGGCGGTCTGGGGGCTGATCGGCCGCAAGGCGTGAGCCAGAGGCCCGCTGCGCGGCGGCGGGCCTTTCGGACGGCTCGGACCGCCCGTCACCGGAATCTGGCCTGAGGGCGGCCCTACCCGGCCAGCGCCACCCCGATCGCGATCGGCTCGTCGCCGAGCTTGGCCTCCGAGACGAAGCCGGCCGGGGCTTCGGAAGCGTCGAAGGAGGTCGCCAGCGTCTCCTGCTTCACCGTCTCGAGATGGGCGGCGATCGCCTGGTTGGCGGTGTCGCCGGCCCTGACCTCGATGCGGATGCGGTCGGCGACGTTGAGCCCGGCATCCTTGCGCGCGACCTGGACGAGGCGGATGAAGTCACGGGCGAGCCCTTCCTGCTCGAGCGCCGCGTCGACCTCGGTGTCAAGCACGACGACGCCTGCGGAGGAATCGAAGCTCGTCGCGTCGAGCCCCTCCGTCGCGCGGAAGCGGAGTTCGTATTCGTCGGCCTGGATCACCTCGCCCGCGACCTCGACGGCGCCGCCGCCGACCGGTTTCCAGTCGCCGGCCTTGGAGGCCGCCAGCACGTCCTTCATCGCCTTGCCGAGCCGCTTGCCGAGGATCCGCGAATTCACCGACAGCACCTCCGAGCCGAAGGCGGCCGGATCGTCGGCGAAGACCACCTCCTTGACGTTCGCCTCCTCGGCGATGACGTCGCGGAGCGGCGCGAGCATCGCATGCTTCGGATGCGCGACCGTCAGCTTGCGGAGCGGCAGGCGGTTACGGAGGTTCTTGGCGGTGCGGATCGAGGCCGCGGACGAGCAGACGCCGCGGGCAAGGTCCATCCGCTCGACCAGCGCCGCGTCGACCGCGAAGGCGCTCGCGTCCGGCCAGTCCTGCAGGTGAACACTCTCTCCGTCGCAGAGCGCCCGGTGGATCGTCTCCGTCAGATAGGGCAGGAACGGCGCCATCGCCCGGGTCAGCGTCACCAGCACCGTGTAGAGCGTGTCATAGGCCGCCTGCTTGTCGGCGGTCTGCTCCGACGCCCAGAAGCGCTCGCGGCTGCGGCGGATGTACCAGTTGTTCAGCGCCTCGATGAACGGCGGCAGCGCCGCGCAGCCGCCGGCGAGGTCGAGCTTGTCCATCGCCGCCTCGACCGCGCGGACGAGTTCGGCCGTCTTGCCGAGGATGTAGCGGTCGAGATCGGCCTCGGCCGTCGTCACCAGCTTGCCCTTGATGCCATCGATATTGGCGTAGAGCGTGAAGAAGGAATAGGCGTTCCAGA
>JAGRKY010000821.1 GCA_020442095.1 Bauldia sp. | reverse complement strand
TCAGGATCGCCTCCTCGGCGCCGAGCCGCTTGGCGACGCGGGCGGCGTCCATCGCCGTGTTGCCGCCGCCGACGATGCCGACCACCCGGCCGAGCTTCGGCGCCCGGCCCGCTTCGACATCCTCGAACAGCCGGATCGCGTCGACCATCTTGCTGCCGTCGGCGGCGGGGATGTCGAGATGGTTGCCGGCCTGTGCGCCGATCGCGACGAAGCAGGCGTCGAAGCCGCCGGCAGCGACCGCGCCCTCGATGTCGTCGACCTTGGTGTTCATCGTGAAGGTGACGCCCATCGCCCTGATCCGGGCGACCTCCTTGGCAAGGTCGGCGCGCGGCAGGCGATAGGCCGGGATGCCGTAATGGAGCATGCCGCCGGGCTCGGGCATCGCGTCACGGATCTCGACCGCATGGCCGAGCCGGCGAAGATGCCAGGCGCAGGAGAGGCCGGCCGGCCCCGCCCCGACGATCAGCACCTTCTTGCCGGTCTCCGGCCCGGGTGCCACCGTCCAGCCCTTCTCGGCGGCGAGGTCGCCGAGGAAGCGCTCGACCGCATGGATCAGCACCGCCTCGTCGAGGTCCTTGCGATTGCAGCTCGTCTCGCAGGGGTGATAGCAGGCCCGGCCATGCACCGCCGGCATCGGATTGTCGGAGACGAGCGTCCGCCACGCCGCCTCGAAATTCCCCTCCCGCGCCAGCGACAGCCACGCCTGGATGTTCTCGCCCGCCGGGCAGGCGCTGTTGCAGGGCGGCAGATGATCGACCCAGGTCGGTCGTTGCCAGCGCTGCGGCCCCGCACCCTTCTGCATCGTCGCCTGGAGGACCGGTGTCAGGTCCGTCGGTATCAGGCTCATCCGCTCGCTCCCCGAAAAGGATGGCTCCTAGCCGAGGAGTTTCACCTTTACATTAATCCAGGTCAAAGCAAGAAAAGCGGGATCGGCCGCCGGGCGAAGCGTCGTCCGGCGGCCGTCTCTGCCGATTGCCTATTTGGCCATCGCTTTCTTGATGATGCCGATGATCGCCGTGAGGATCGCGCCGCCCGCGCCGCCGCCGATCACCTGGCCGACGATCGATCCGATGTCGAGGCCGCCGCCGGCCGCGCCTGCTATCGCCGGAACCAGCGCGCCGAGGATCTGGCCGCCGCCGAGTCCGCCGATGGCCCCGGCGATCGTATCGCCCGCCGTGCCGAGGGACAGGTTCTTCGCACCCTTGCCGACGGCATTGCCGCCCACCGCGCCCGCAATCGCTTCAATGATCAGGTTGACGATTGTTTCCATGGATTGTGCCCTCTTGTGCTTCGCTGCATCGCCCGTCGGCAGAAGCGACCATGGTTGACTGCGGTCGGCCTGCCGGACACCCGCGAATCGCGATGCCGAGAATAGCATGGGTTCCGCACTTGAAACGTGTATCCGCGCGGCCGGCTCAGAAGCTCGCCAGCCGGGCGACGAACCAGAAGGCCGAGACGACGCCGATCGCATAGGCGGCGATCGTCCGCGCCCTCGGCAGCTGCAGCGCGAGCACCGCCCGCAGCGCGGCGAGCAGCGTCAGCACCGCGACGACGAAGAGGAGTTGCCCCGCCTCGACGCCGAGATTGAAGGTGAAGAGCGCCAGCGGCACGTCCTTCTGCGGCAGGCCGATATCGCGGAGCGCGCCGCCGAAGCCGAAGCCGTGCAGCAGGCCGAAGAGAAAGGCGATCAGCCATGGATAGCGGATCGACAGATCCGTCCGGCCGCGCCCCGACCGCACCACCTCGCTGGCGACGACGACGATGCTCAGCGCGATCGCCGCCTCGACCGGCGGCGGCGGCAGGCTGGCCCAGCCGAGGGCCGCCGCGGCGAGCGTGATGCTGTGCGCGACCGTGAAGGCGGTGATCGTCTCGATCAGGGTCCTGACGTTGCGGATCAGGAGTAGCAGCGCCAGCACGAAAAGGAGGTGATCGATGCCGAGCAGGATATGCTCGACGCCGAGCAGGAAATAGGTCCTGGCGGTGTCCCAGCTCGACGGCGCGGCAAGGACGACGTAGCGCGGATTGTCCGGCGTCAGCCGCGCCGATTGCTGTACCCCGTCGATGGTCTCGATCCGCAGCAGCACGTCCGTATAGGTCGCCGAAAGCCCCCCGATCGCGATGGTTCGGCCGGCAAGGCCGCCGGCGCAGGCGACGCTCCACCGGCTCGCCACCGCGGCGCCGGTATCAGTGACCGTTCGCGGGCCGGCCTCGGTACAGCTCGCCGGAAGCGTCGCATCGAGGGCGAGGCGCGCCTCGCCGCGCGCCGGCACCTTCCACAAGACGTCGTAGCGGTCCGGCGCCGTCTCGATCATTTCGAGGAAGGCGGGCCTCAGCTCGTGGGCGTTCGCCGCGTGCGCGAGGCCGGCGAGCGCGAGCGCGACGAGCACCGACCGCAGCCACGTCATTGGCCGGTCCCCCCGGCATCGACCCGCGGCGATGTTTCCGGCGCCTCGTCCTCGACGACCACCGTATATTTCTCGCGAAGCAGGTCGTATCGCTGCTCGGCGATCTCGCGGCGGCGTTGGTCCTCCCAGTCGCGCCGGACGAAATCGGCGACCTCGGAGAAGGCGGGGTCGCGCGGCGCCTCCCTTTCGTCGACCCGCACGACATGGAGGCCGAAGGACGAAGCCACCGGGCCGGTCCACGCACCGACCGGCGCCGCGACCAGCGCCTTGGCGAAGTCCTCGCCGAAGGTCGCCGCGATCCGCGGTTCGGACGACAGCGGCATCGCCGCCGGCAGCAGCGTCCGGTCGCCAAGTGTCGCCGGATCGACCGCCGCCCCGCCATCGCGCAGCTCGGAAAGCAGCCGCTCCGCCTCGGCCGGCGCGTCGTCATGCTTGCCGGGATCGACGAAGACCTGCGCGAAGGCGACCTCGGCCGGCAGGCGATAGGCCTCGCGATGAGCCGCGAGAAACGCCTCGAGCTCCCCCTCGCCGGGCGCGAGCTCGGCGGGGCTCGGCTCCATCAGGAATTCCATCTTCTGCTGGAGCCGTCGCCGGAACACCGTGTCGTCCTCGTCGAGGCCGAGCTTGCGCCCCTCGCGATAGAAGATCTCCTCCCGGACGAAGCTGTCCACCAGCCCGCGCATCTCCTCGGGCGTCGGCTGCCGTTGCCATGTCCGCGAGAAGATCTCGGCGAGCTGCGCCATCCGCCCCGCCGAGACGACGATCGTCTCGGGCTCGGGATCGCCCTTGCCCTGCAGCAGCGAATAGGCGCCGAAGACCAGCGCCCCGATCACCAGGAACTGAAACAGCGGCTCGGCAACGAGCCGGCGCAACCAGGCCGCCATGATCGTCCCTGGGTGCTTCAGCGGCTATCCCTTGCCCGGCGTGTACCAGATCGGCGACGTATAGGCCCGGTCCTGTAGCACCATCGTCGTGCCGTCCAGCGGCTCTTCACCATACTTGGCGGCGTCGTAGGCCGTCCACCGCGGCGTCGGGATCTGGATCACCCGCCCGTAATAGAAGGCCCGCTGCGATGCATCGAAGTCGGGGTCGGTCCATACCGCGATCAGTTCCGGCGCTCCGATGGTGTTGGTCCAGGTCGCGTGCGCGACGTCGACCGTGCTGCCGACCGGCGGCACCTTGCCGTCGGCGCCGGGCTCCCGGTCGCCCGACCATGCAACGTCATAGACCTGCTCATGCAGCTCACCCGCATCGTCCAGCCAGCCCTTGACGATCTGG
>JAGRKY010000820.1 GCA_020442095.1 Bauldia sp. | reverse complement strand
CGGCGGCATGCGCGGGGCTTTGGCTCGGGCCGGCCCTCGCGGAGGATGGTCCCCTCCCCGACAGCTTCGATGCGATCGAGACGATCGTCGTCATCTACTCAGAAAACCGCAGCTTCGTGCACCTCCTGCCCGACTTCCCGGGTGCGTCAAGCATCGCGGAGGCGCCTGAATCGTCCATCGTCCAGCGCGATCGCGACGGCTCCGTGCTGCCGGACCTGCCGCCGGTATGGAAACCGGATTCCGGACGACCCGATCGCGGCAAGATCGACCCGCCGGTGGCCGATACCGCCTATCCGCTGACCATGCCGAATGCCCCCTTCCGGATCGACGAGCCGCCCTACAACAAGCCGGCGGACATCCTGACCGAGGTACCGGTCCACCGCTATTACCAGAACCGCATGCAGATCAACGGCGGCAGGAACGACATGTTCGTCGCATGGACCGATGTCGGTTCGCTGGCGATGGGCACCTATGGCGGCGAGGGCACGCATCTCTACCAGCTCGCCCGGGACTACACGCTCGCCGACCAGTTCTTCATGGGCGCCTTCGGCGGCTCGAACTTCAACCACTTCTACCTCGCCTGCGCCTGCTCGCCGCTCTTTCCCGACGCGCCCGAGAGCATGCGCGCGGTGGTCGATGCCGAGGGCAACCTGAAGCTCGCGCCGGATTCTCCGAAATCAGCGCTCGACGGACCGCCGGTCTGGGTGCACGACGGCGCGTTGACGCCGGACGGCCATGTCATCAACACCGTCCAGCCGCCCTATCAGCCAAGCGGCATCCCGCCGGCAAAGGGCGGCGACCCGAAGCTCGCCGACCCGGCCGGAAACCCGCTTCCGCCCCAGACCGAGCCGACGCTTGGCGACCGGCTCTCCGACAAGGGGATCGACTGGGCCTGGTACGCCCAGGGCTGGGACATCGCGCTTGCCTATCGCGGCGCCATCTACAACACGCTCGGCGCGGTCAACTTCCAGCCGCACCACCAGCCCTACAATTACTTCGCCAGCTATGCCCCCGGCACCGAAGCGCGCGAGAAGCACCTGAAGGACCTCGAGGAATTCTGGGACGACGCGGCGGCCGGCACCCTGCCGCCGGTCGTCTTCATCAAGCCCGACGGCAAGAACAACCAGCATCCGGGTGAGAGCACCATGTCGGCCGGCGACCTGATCGTCGGGACGATCGTCAACTCGCTGCAGCGCAGCCCGCAATGGGACCATATGGCAATCATCCTGACCCACGACGAGAATGGCGGCTTCTGGGACCCGGCGCCGCCGCCGGCGGGAGACCGCTGGGGGCCCGGCTCGCGCATCCCGACGGTGATCGTCTCGCCCTTCGCCAGGAAGGGCTTCGTCGACCACACGACCTATGACACCACGTCGATCCTCGCCTTCATTTCCAAACGGTTCGGGCTGGAGATGCTGCCGGGAATCCGGACGCAATTCGGCGACCTGAGGAACGCTTTCGACTTCGGATCGGAGTGACCGGGAGCCCCGCCGGGACCGCACAAAAGGCCGCGCCGGCCGGCCACGCGATTACCCTTGAACCGACGCGCCTTTGCTTCTAGTTTCCGGCCACAACGTGCAGCCGTAGCTCAGTTGGTAGAGCGCCGGATTGTGGATCCGTAGGTCGCTGGTTCGAGCCCAGCCGGCTGTACCATTCAAATCCACCAGAATCAGGACTGATCGGGCCTATTCCGCCGCCGCGGGCAGGACCACCGGGACGACGGGCTCGTCCGCGGAGGCCGCCGGCCTGTCGCCCTCCTTCCTGACGCGGAACCAGAGCGCGTAGAGCGCCGGGACGACCAGCAGGGTCAGGACCGTCGCGACGAACAAGCCGCCCATGATGGCGACTGCCATCGGCCCCCAGAAGATGCTCGACGAAAGCGGCACCATGCCGAGAATCGCCGCCGCGGCGGTGAGAACGACGGGCCGCGCCCGGCGAACCGTCGCGTCGAGGATCGCGTCATAGCGACTGCTGCCGGCCTCGATATCGCGATCGATCTGGTCGACGAGAATGACCGTGTTGCGCATGATCATGCCGGCGAGCGCGATGAGGCCGAGCAACGCGACGAAGCCGAAGGGCCGGTTCGAGATGAGAAGCGCGGCCGTCGCGCCGATGATGCCGAGCGGCGCGGTGACGAAGACCAGCG
>JAGRKY010000819.1 GCA_020442095.1 Bauldia sp. | reverse complement strand
TCTGCGTGCTCGACGAGGTGGATGCACCGCTCGACGACGCCAATGTCGAGCGCTTCTGCAACCTGCTCGAGGAAATGACCCGCAACACCGACACCCGCTTCCTGGTGATCACCCATAATCCGATCACGATGGCGCGGATGAGCCGGCTGTTCGGCGTGACGATGGCCGAGCGTGGCGTGTCTCAACTGGTGTCGGTCGACCTCGAGACCGCCGAGAGCTTCCGCGAAGCGGGCTAACTCCCGGCCAGTCCGTCCCGGGCCGGACGAAACCACCGAAGGTGGCGCTGAGGTCGCCTTGGGCCGTGGTGGAATCCTCCGTCGTCGGACGTCATCGGCAAGAGGCTGCCTGGAAGGCTGCCACTATCCGGTCAACGTGGCCTTCCCCCACGATCATGGTTTCAGGCATTTCGCCGGCCGGCCGCTTCGCCTAGCATTCCTCCCATGACGAATCCCGACGCTGCCCTCCGATCGATCTCCACCGATCTGCTGGCCTGGTACGACCGCCATGCCCGCCGCTTGCCGTGGCGCGTCGGCCCACGGGAACGGGCGGGCGGGGCGGCGCCCGATCCCTACCGGGTGTGGCTCTCGGAGGTCATGCTGCAGCAGACGACCGTGGCGGCCGTGAAGCCCTATTTCGAGAGATTCGTCTCCACATGGCCGACGGTCGGGGCTCTGGCGGCGAGCCCGCGCGACAACGTGATGAAGGCATGGGCCGGTCTCGGCTATTACAGCCGCGCCCGTAACCTCCATGCCTGCGCCCAGGTCGTCGCAAGCGAACATGACGGGCGGTTTCCCCGATCGGCGGCGGCGCTGAAGACCCTGCCCGGCATCGGCGACTACACCGCCGCCGCCATAGCGGCGATCGCCTTCGACCAACCGGCCGCGGTGGTTGACGGCAATATCGAGCGGGTCATCGCCCGCCTTTTCGCGATCGAGACGCCGATGCCGGCGGGGAAGAAGGACATCCGCGCGCGGCAGGCCTCGCTGACGCCCGAAGAAAGGGCCGGCGACTACGCCCAGGCAATGATGGATCTCGGCGCGGCGATCTGCACGCCGAAGGCCCCGGCCTGCGCCCTCTGCCCGCTCACGGAGGGCTGCCTTGCGCGGGCGCGCGGCGAGCAGGAGTGCTTTCCCGTGAAGGCGGTGAAGGCGCCGCGCCCCACTCGCTTCGGCGCCGCGTTCGTCGCAGTCCGTAGCGACGGCGCCGTCCTGTTGCGGCAGCGGCCGGACAAGGGGCTGCTCGGCGGAATGAGCGAGGTGCCAGGCACGGACTGGACATCGGCGCCGCCGGAGCAACCGCTTGCCGGCGCTCCATTTGCCGCCGACTGGCGGGCGGTGTCCGCCCCGGTGGTCCATGTGTTCACCCATTTCCGGCTGGAGCTGACCGTCTACCGGGCCATCGTCGACGGCGCGCCATCGCGCGACCACTGGTGGGCCCCGCCGGAAGCGCTGCCCGGCGAGGCCTTGCCGAGCGTGATGAAGAAGGTGGTGGAGGCGGCGGTCCCCGGCGCCACGAAACGGAAGGCGACGGGCAAGAAAGCCGCATGAGCGAGATCATCCATATCGTCTTCGACATCGGCAACGTCCTGCTGCGATGGGACCCGGAAATCCCCTATCGCCGACTTATCCCCGACGCCGCGGAACGGACGCGCTTCCTTTCGGAGGTCTGCTCTCCGACGTGGAACGCCGAACAGGATCGTGGCCGGAGCTGGCGTGAGGCGGAGGACGCGCTGATCGCCGAACATCCGCGGCACGAGGCGATGATCCGCGCCTTCCGCCGGCACTGGCCGGAGATGATTCCCGCTCAGATCGACGGTAGTGTCGCGGTGCTTGAGCGACTGGTCGACGCGGGATGGGACGTGACCGGGCTGACCAACTTCGCCAGCGACACCTTCGCCATCGCCCGCGAGCGATACCCCATGCTCGACCGGTTCCGGGGCGTGACCGTCTCGGCCGATATCGGCCTGATGAAGCCGGAAGCGGAAATCTACCGCCACCACGCCGAGGCCTTCGGCCTCGATCCCGCGGCGACGCTGTTCTTCGACGACACGATGAAGAATGTCGAGGGCGCGCGGGCGGCCGGCTGGCAGGCGGAGCGCTTCGAGACGGTCGAGGGGTTGCGCGCGGACCTCGCGCGGCACGGGATACGCCCCGCCTGACTTGCTTGCCCCGGCCAGGGCAACACACGCGGATTCGCCCGGTCCGCCCTTTCGGGCGGCACCGATCACCACCAGCCGCGCCCCCATCTCTCTCTCCCCCTGCCCGATTCCACTGCGATGGGCAGGAGGTGGCGATGCTTCGTTACAGGGCGATGGCGCTTGCCGGGATCAGGCGCCCGCCGTCTCAAGGTCGCGGCGGACGACCTGACGGAGCTCGTCGATGGGGGCGAGCGCCCCCTGGCGCTCGACATGCCAGAAGGTCCAGCCGTTGCAGGCATCGAGCCCCTGCACCAGCGCGCCGACCTTGTGGATCGATCCGCTGGCCTCGCCCGAGCAAAGCGTTCCATCGGCGCGAACCTCGGCCATCCATCGACGCCGCGTGTCGAACAGGCGCGCGCCCGGCTTGAGCATGCCGCTGTCGATCAGGCTGACGAAGGCGATGCGCGGTTCCGCGCGCTTGCCGGTCATCACCGTGAGTGCCTTCTCGTCGAGCGGCCGCACCGCCTCGATGCGATCCATGGCCGCGTCGATATAGCTCTGCTCGCGCTCGACCCCGACGAAATGGCGACCGAGCCGACGTGCCACCGCGCCCGTCGTTCCGGTT
>JAGRKY010000818.1 GCA_020442095.1 Bauldia sp. | reverse complement strand
GCTATCACTGCTCCCGCTACAACACCAATACCGGCAGGCTGACCGAGGCGATGTTCAGGGCGGTGTTCACCGAGATCCGGCGCCGCCTGCCCGGCGACGGCTGACCAGCCCGGCCGTCCTCAGGCGGACAGCTCCTCCGCCGGCCGGTCCCCGGCGCTTCTGAGCAGGCTCGGCGGCACGCCCGCCCATCGCACGAAGGCCCGGGTGAAGCTCGCCACCTCGGCGTATCCCAGCACCATTGCGATCTCGGTGATCGAGATGTCCGTCTCGGCGAGGAGCGCCGCCGCCCTGCGATGGCGGACCATCCCCAGAACCTCGCGGTAGGAATATCCGCGCTCGTGCAACGTGCGTTGCAGCGCACGAACGCTGGTGCCGGCGAGGCGCGCAAGGCCATCGATATCGACCTCACCATCCATCAGGCGCAGGGCGACGAGTTCCTCGACCACGTGCAGCGGGTCGCGCGCCTGTCGCCGGCGGGCATCCGCGATCAGGTCGAGGGAGGTGAGATGGCGGGCGCGACCGGCATCGACAGCCCGACGCCGCCGCACCGGCAGTCGATCGACGGGAATGGCGATTCCCGCGGCAGGCGCACCGAAACGGATCCTCGTGTGCCAGTGCCGCTCCAGCAGGTCGGCGTCGCCGTCCGTTGGATAGTTCAGCTCGATCCAGGAGGGCGTCCAGCCCGCGCCAAGGAAAGCGCCGACGAAGCGCCGCATCGGGCCGATGACATGATCGGCATGCTGACGGCCGGCCGTCTGTCCGATGCCGTGCGCGAATCCCCAGACGACGTGATCTCCCGTGCGGCGCAGCGACATGGACGATCCGGTCTGGCGGACGTCGATCGTCGCGACCATCCGCCTCAGCGCTTCCGCCAGGGTCCCGGCGGCCGTCCCGTATTCCGCCCACAGACCGTAGGAGCCGGGCAGCATCGCCTCGCCGATGCGGAGGCCGAAGGTCCGGTCGCCTGCTTCATGGCTGGCCGCCTCGAAAAGGCCGCACAGCGCGACCAGCGGCAGGCGCATGTCGCGATCCTCGATCAACGCCAGAGGGAGCGCTTCCCGGCGAAAGACCCGCGACAGCGCAGCGGAACCCGCCATCCGCTCGAGCATCTGCGGCAGCGGTCCCATACCGGCCGCGGTCGTCATCGGAATGGACAGGTTGCCCATGCAAAACCTTCGCTGGCGGAAAATGACAAGTGCCCGGTGAGAGACTGGCGTACCCATCGCATTCGTGCAATCGCCCCGCGCTTTGCCGGACCACCGGAAAGGCGCCGACGACCGGGAAACGGATATGCGAAAGATGCTTCTTCTCGCCGCCATGGCAGCGGCGCTCGTGTTCGGCCAAGGTGCCTCCGCCGAGGGGCGGCCAAACATCGTCTATTTCCTCGTCGACAACCTCGGCTATGGCGAACTCGGCTCTTACGGTGGCGGCATGCTGCGCGGCGCCGAAACCCCGCGGATCGACACCCTCGCCGCCGAGGGCATGCAGCTCATGAACTTCGCTCCCGAGACGCAATGCACCCCGTCGCGATCGGCGCTGATGACAGGGCGCTACTCAATCCGTTCTGGCAACCACACCGTCGCACTCGCCGGCAATCCCGGCGGCCTCGTCGCCTGGGAGCGCACGATGGCCGACATCCTGTCGGACGAGGGCTACGCGACGGCGATCGTCGGCAAATGGCATATCGGAGCCTCGGAGGGACGCTGGCCCACCGATCATGGCTTCGACGAATGGATCGGCATTCCGCACAGCTATGACGAGGCGCTGTGGGCCGCCGATCCCTGGTACGATCCGGAACGCGACCCGGTCGCCTATGTGATGGAATCGAAGAAGGGCGAGGAGCCGACCGAAATCGAGCAGCTCACCGTCGGCGTGAAGCTCGACCTCGACGTCGAATACCTGAAGCGCTCCGAGGATTTCATCGACCGCAGCATCGCCGCCGACAAGCCGTTCTTCCTCTATTTCAACCACACCCTGATGCATCTGCCGGTGGCGCCACGCGAGGAATTCCGCGGGGTAACCGGTCACGGCGACTGGGCGGACTCGCTTGTCGAGCTCGACTCCGATTTCGGCAGCCTGCTGGATTACCTCGATGAGAAGGGTATCGCCGACAATACGATCGTCGTCTTCTCCGGCGACAACGGCCCGGAGGAGATGGAACCGGACCGCGGCAGCGCCGGCTTCTGGGAAGGTTCATATTTCACCGGCATGGAAGGCTCGCTGCGGACACCGGCACTGATCCGCTATCCGGGGGTCGTACCGATCGGCCAGAAATCGAACGAGATCGTCCATATCGCCGACATGTTCACCACGCTGCTGCTGTGGGCGGGCGCGAAGGTACCGGACGACCGGATCATCGACGGTCTTGATCAGCGCGCATTCCTCGAGGGCCGTATCCCGCAATCGGCCCGCGAGGGCTTTCCCTTCTGGATGGGCGAGCGGATGTACGGCGTGAAGTGGCAGAACTTCAAGGTCGTCACCGTGCTGCAGCGGACGCTGACCGAACCGGCCCTGCAACTGGCGACGCCGCACATCATCAATCTCGACGTCGACCCGAAGGAAAGGAAGCCGTTCGACTATCCCTATGTCCATAGCTGGGTGATCGCGCACGCGGCCGGTATCGTCGCGGATTTCAGGAAGAGCGTCGAGGAGGAGGAACTGATCCCCGCCGGCGCGCCGCTCGACTTCGTCCCCCGCCGGGGCTCCGCAAACGAGTAAGACCGCAAACGCGGCGAAGGAAGGAACGCCCATGCCGGCACCTAGCAGCACCATCGCACGACCGAGCGTCGCGGGCGCCCTCCTCCTCGTTCTCCTCGGCGGTCCGGGGCTCGCCGATGAAGGCGGCGTCAGCTTCTGGCTGCCCGGCCAATATGCAAGCTTCGCCGCGCTGGCGCCAACCCCGGGCTTTTCGCTGCCGATGCAGACCTACTATTATTCGGGCTCGGCCGGCGGCAGTACCCCGTTGGCGCGCGGCGGCACGCTCGACTTCGGGGTCGACACGGACTTCGCCGCGGAGTTCCTCGTTCCGACCTGGGCGCCCGATACGACCTTCCTCGGCGGCAGGCCGGCATTCTCGATCGCGGGCTTCCCGGGCTGGAACCAGACCTCGGCCAACCTCACGGCCGCCGGGCATGGCGCAAGCCGCACCGACTCGGTCACGGGATTCGGCGATCTCTATCCGACCGCGCAGATCTTCTGGAACCGCGGGGTCAACAACTGGATGGCCTATGTCACCGGCGACGTCCCGGTCGGCGACTACGACCCGCATCGGCTGGCCAATCTCGGCATCGGTCACGGCGCGATCGATGCCGGCGGGGCCTATACCTATCTCGACACCGCCACGGGCTGGGAGTTCTCCGCGACGGCCGGCGTCACCTACAATTTCGTCAATCCCGACACCGACTACACCAGCGGCATCGATTCCCACCTCGACCTCGGCCTGTCGAAATCGCTGAGTGACCGGTTTTTCGTCGGGCTTGTCGGCTATGCCTATGTCCAGCTGACGCCGGACGACGGACAGCCGGCCGCGCTCGGCGACTTCGAAAGCCAGGTCTTCGGCATCGGCCCGCAGATCGGATACACCTTCGATGTCGGCTCGGTGCCGATCTATACGAACCTTCGCGCCTATTTCGAATTCGGCGCAAAGAACCGGACGCAAGGCGGCGGCGGCTTTCTCACGATCAACATACCGCTTTCAGGCGCCCGGTCGTGACGGGCGATGCCCCGACCGGCGCCGCACCGCCGCCAGGGGTCCTCGGCGGACGGCTTCGGCGCGCAATCGACGACAGAAAGCAGGATCACCGAGCTCGATCCGGGCATCCGACCGGTACCGCATAAGCCGGCTAAGAAAATCCTTCGCACGATCATGTGACGACGCCGCGAATGGCATCCGGTCGCCCGCGACGTGTGAAATCGCACGCCCGACCTGGCGCCAATAATGCGCCATTTTCCAACGACTTGGCCGCAGCGGCGCCAAAAAATGGCTCCGACCGGCTTGGTTTTGGACCCGACTTCGGGTCATACTGTTCGCACACCACATATTCGACAGGCCTCGAGGCGCGGCTCACCCGCCGCGTCGCACGTCTTTTTTTTGAGGAATTTCAGGCAGTGACAGTTGCGAGTGATTTCGATCTCGACAAGACCGGCAAAATCGATCTCACCGCCATCTACGACCAGCCGGATCCGCGCGGCTATTACCAGACGCTGGCGACGCTCGAATACCGCATCCCCGAATCCGCAAGCGCGGTCGTTGCCCGGATCATCGGCGCCCTGAGGCGAAAACGACGGCAGCGGCGGGTCACCGTGCTGGACGTCGGGTCGTCCTACGGCGTCAACGCGGCGCTGCTGAAGCACCGCTACGGCCTTGCCGAGCTCTTCAATCTCTACGGCCGCGACGCGACGGCAGGCCGATCGCGACAGGACCTGATCGCCCGCGACCGATCGCTTTTTCAGGGCGACGGCGACAGCGACCTGCGGACCATCGGCCTCGACGTCGCCGAATCCGCCATCGACTATGCCTGCGAGGCGCGATTGCTGGACGCCGGAATCGTCGCCGACCTGGAATCCGGCGACCCCGGCGACCGCGAGGCTTCACTGCTGGCGCCGACCGACCTCGTCATCTCGACCGGAGCCATCGGCTACGTCGACGCGCCGACGTTCCGGCGGATCCTGGACAATACGGAGCGCCTCCCCTGGCTGGCGCTCTTCGCGCTGCGGATGTTCCCGGTCGACCGGATCGTCGAATTCCTGAGGACGCGCGGCTATTCGGTCTTCCGCGCGTCGGGACAGACCTTCCGGCAACGCCGCTTTGCCGGCCGGGACGAAAGAGCGGAAGTCCTGAGCAGGCTGCGAAGCCTCGGCATCGACCCGAAGGGCCACGAGTCCGAAGGCTGGTACCACGCCGAATTCTTCTTCGCCCTGCCCGAGGGCGAAGCGATCAGGCCGCCGATCGCCAATGCCGTGCCGGTCTACTGAACGACACGCCGCAAGCCGCAACGCCTGAGAGGAAACCCGACCAAAGTGACCGATGGAAATCCTTAGCTACATCATCGCCAACTGGGACCTGATCATGGTCCGCACCGGACAGCACATCGCCATCGTCGGCGTCGCTGTCGGCCTTGCCATCCTGACCGGCGTGCCGATCGGCATCCTGATCACCCAGAACAAGCGGCTCGCGACCGGGGTGCTCTATGTCGCGTCGATCATCATCACCATCCCGTCGATCGCGCTGTTCGGCATCATGATCCCGGTCTTGTCGCTGATCGGCCAGGGCATCGGCTACCTGCCGGCCGTGATCGCCGTGCTGCTCTATTCGCAACTCCCGATCATCCGCAACACATATACCGCGATCAGCAACGTCGATCCGGCGCTGCGCGAGGCGGGGCGCGGCATGGGCCTCACCCGCCTGCAAAGGCTGCGCGAGGTCGAGCTGCCTCTCGCCGTGCCGGTGATCATGGCCGGCGTCAGGATCGCGGTCGTCATGAACATCGGGGTCACGGCGATTGCGGCCTATATCGGCGCCGGCGGACTTGGCGATTTCATCTCCCGCGGCATCAGCCAGACCGACCCGCGCCAGCTGGTGACCGGCGCGCTCGCCGTCAGCGTCCTGGCGGTGGCGGCCGATTTCGCGCTGCTGGGACTGCAGCGCCTGCTGACCTCACCCGGACTACGCGAAACTGCAAGGACACCCGCATGATCCGCCTCGAAAACGTCACCAAGGTCTTTCCCGGCGCGGCGATGCCGTCCGTCGATCATGTGTCGATGGAAGTGCCCGAGGGCGAAATCTGCGTGCTGCTCGGCCCTTCCGGCTGCGGCAAGACGACGACGATGAAGATGGTCAACCGGCTGATCGAGCCGAGCTCGGGCAAGATCTTCATCGACGGCAAGGACACCACCGACCACGATGCGGTCCAGCTCCGCCGGACGCTCGGCTACGTCATCCAGCAGATCGGGCTGTTTCCCAACAAGACGATCGTGGACAATATCTGCATCGTCCCCGACATCCTCGGCTGGGACCGCGCCAAGTCGCGGGCCCGGGCGGCCGAGCTTCTCCAGATGGTGGCCCTCGACCCGGGGATATACCTCAACCGCTACCCGAAGGAGCTTTCCGGTGGCCAGCAGCAGCGGATCGGCGTGCTGCGGGCGATCGCCGCCGATCCGCCGGTGCTGCTGATGGACGAGCCCTTC
>JAGRKY010000817.1 GCA_020442095.1 Bauldia sp. | reverse complement strand
GGATCGCTCATTCGCGGCTGAACCCGGCGTCGATGTAATACTCGACCGGCGCGACCGCGGGGCCGCTGAAGTCGTCCTTGAGCTCGGGGATGTAGAACTCGGCGGCGTTCGCCTCGGTCACGACATCCTCCGGGATCGGAACGAACTTCGTCACTTCCTCGCCGCGGAGAACCTTCATGCCGGTCTCGAAGCAGTATTTCGCCTCAAGCGCCGCCGGCTGCGGCCAGGAGGTGAACTCCACCTTGTGCTCCATGGCGAGCCGGAGCCAGCCGTTGAGCGGGACGACCGCGCCGTATTTGGGCTGATCGCGGCCGGCCTCGGCAAAGGCAAGCAGCGCACCGATCGCGCCTTCCGAACCGCCGGCATAGACGCCGTCGATCTCGGGATTCGCGGCCAGCATGGCGGTCGCCTTCTCCTTGGAGGTCGGGATCGACCAGTTGGCGTATTCGCTGGCGACGACCTCGATGTCGGGATACTTGGCGAAGACATCCTCGCCGGCCTTCTTCCAGGCTTCGGCCGCATCGACACCCGGAATGCCGTTGATCATGACGACCTTGCCCTTGCCGTCGAGGTCTTTGACCAGCGCCTCGGCCGTCTGGTAGCCGACCCGGTAGAGGTCGACGTCGGCGTAGGAGACGTAGGGCTTGCCCTCGACGCCGTCGGCGCAGACGACGACCGGGATTCCGGCGGCCATGGCGCGCGCCACCGGCGCAGCGAGCGCGGCGGCGCTCAGCGGCTCGAGCAGGATGATGTCCGGCTTGACGTTGATCATGTTCTCCATCGCCGAAATCTGCCGGTCGACGTCGGCGTTGATCGGCGGCAGGATCAGGTCAGCCACATCCGGCTCCTGGTCGGCGAGATAGCGGAACGTCGAGTCGAGGGTCAGGCCCCAGCCATTGATCGGCCCCTGGGTGAGGGCCGCGATGGTGTAGGGGGGATCCTTCTTGTAGGCCGCGGTATCGACGACGGTCTCCGCGTCCTTCGCGAGGTCGGCCGACGTGCCGTCATCCTCGGCCCGGGCCTGGTGGGCGGCGGTCATCAGAGTCAGCGCAGCACAGGCGGCGAGTAACGTTGTCCTACGAGCAAACATTTTCCGGGTTCTCTCCGATTGGTTTGGCCCCTGACCGGGGCTTGCGATGGACGGAAACGGCGGCTTGGTGCACGCGGGGAGCGCGGCCTGTTGCATGGCAGTTCTTGCATGTAACAGAACGTCTTTTTGGGATCGAATCCGCCCTGCGGCGGTCCGCGACGGATAGGAGGCGGCCGGGCCAGTCGTTTTCACGCTCGCTGAGGCGCTTTTTGCCCAGGCGAAAATGTCGAAAAAACAACCGTTTTCTGCTGTTTTCAAAAGCGTGCCCCGTGTTTCCCGATTCTCTCGTCGCGCTTGTTGACGATCTTCCTATCCGCCGGTAGCATTTCCCCGAACGGAAATTCATGCATGCATGAACTTCGATCGCAAGATGAATTCAATTTTTGAACCATGCAAGAAGAAACTGTAATCACCATGCCTAACTTCGGAGCAGCCACGACGTGAATCAGGGGGTCCAGAAACAGGTTGCCGGCGCGCTGCGCGAACGAATCGCCCGCGGCGACTTGTTGCCCGGTTCGGCCTTGTCCGAGACGGCGCTGGCGCAGGAATTCGGCGTCAGCCGGACGCCGATCCGCGAGGCATTGAAGCAGCTACAGGCGGAACGGCTGGTGGTCATCCGGCCGCGCGTCGGGACGTTCGTGACGGCGCCCTCCCGCCTCGAGGTCAACGAACTCTTCGAGGTGAAGGAGATCCTCGAAGGCGCGGCAGCGCGCCTCTTCGCCGGCCGCGGCGAAATCCCGGAGCTGGAGCTGCTGCGCCAGAACGTCAAGCGGTCGGAGGCCGCGATCGCGCGGGGCGACCTCGGCGCCTATGAGGAACTGGTGCACGAGTATCACGGCCTGATCATGCGCGGGGCCGGGAACTCGAAGCTGATACAGCTCTATCAGACGCTGATGAACCAGCTCCTCCACTCCCAGTTCGTCCATCTGACGGTGCGCAGCTCCGGCCGCGCGCCGCAGTCCGACCGCGAGCATCAGAGCATCCTCCAGGTCATCGAGGCGC
>JAGRKY010000816.1 GCA_020442095.1 Bauldia sp. | reverse complement strand
CGAGATAGGGCCGCTCCCAGTCGTACTTGAACTCCTTCTGCCGCTTCAGCATCGGATAGAGGCCGAAGTTCATCGAGCCCATGTTGAGCGAGGCAACCTCGGGCTTGAAGGTCGCGGCCGGACGGACGCGCTCTTCGATCGCCATGGTCGGCGCACCGCCGGTGGTGATGTTCACCACGCAGTCGGAACGCTGCTTGATCACCTGGAGGAAGGGAGCGAAAGCCTCCGGCGCCTGGTCGGGCTGGCCGGTCTCGGGATTACGCGCATGGAGATGGACGATCGCGGCGCCGGCCTCCGCCGCGCCGATCGCGGCGTCGGCGATCTCCTGCGCCGTTATCGGCAGGTAAGGCGACATCGAGGGCGTGTGGATGGCGCCTGTGACCGCGCATGTGATGATGACCTTGTCCTTGGCTGCCATTTTCTTCGTTCCTCGTTACTCGGTGATGTCCTTTGCGGCGCGCCGCTTGTGGGCGGCGAGCGCCATCAGCCGGCGGTCGCGCCAGGCCTGGTGCCTGACGAGATCCTTCTCCGGCAGCTTCTCGCGGCGATCGCGTTCGATGACGTCCATCACCGGACCCGTCCAGTCGACGCGGCGCTGCATCTGGGGGAAGAGATTCTCGTAGATGCCCTGGTAGCGGATCGCGTAGTCGCGGATACCGCCCGGGGCGTTGAGGTCGATGGTCTCGAAGGGCCCCATGAAGGACCAGCGCAGCGCCAGCCCGTCACGGATGCCGATATCGACATCCTCGACACTCGCATAGCCGTCGGCGACCAGCCGGAAGGCCTCCTCGAGCAGCGCGCCCTGCATGCGGTTCATGATGAAGCCGTCGAGTTCGCGCTTCATCACGATCGGCGCCTGGCCGCAGGAGACGAGGAAATCGCGGACGCGCTCGACGACCTCGGGCGAAGTCCATGGCGCCGGCACCACCTCCGCCGCCGGGATGAGATAGGGCGGGTTGATCGGGTGGACGACGAGGCAGCGGGCGCGGCCTTCAAGTTCCTCGGTGAAGTGGGAGGGCAGGATCGCCGAGCTCGAGCTCGCGATCGACGCATCGGCCGGCGCGCCCGCATCGAGCAGGGGGAAGATCTCCTTCTTCATCTCCACCCGCTCGGGCGTGTTTTCCTGGACGTGGGAGACACCGGCGAGCGCCGCTCCCAGGTCGTCCTCGGCGCGGATGCTGGCCAGCACCTCCTCCGGCTCGCGCCCCATCAGCAGGTCATTGGCCTTCAGGTCGGGCAGGACCCCGGCAATGAATTCGATTGCATGATGCGGCGCGTCCTTGTCGGCGTCCCACAGCGCGACATCGTGACCGGCGCGCGCGAAACTGATCGCCCAGGCCCGGCCGATGAAGCCCGAGCCGATGATCGCGGTCTTCGACATCTACAGCGTCTCCACATTGGCATCGACGCCGATCGACTGGCCCGAAACATTGGCGCCGGCATCGGAAAGCAGGAAGGCGATCATCGCCGCGACGTCATGGGGGCTGACCATGCGGCGGAGAGAGACCTGCGAGAGGTATTCCGCCTCCATCTCCTCGTAGGAGACGCCGACCTGCTCGGCGCGGGCGCGGATGACACCGGTCATGCGCGGGCCTTCGACGATGCCGGGGAGGATCGCATTGACCCGGATGTTGACCGGGCCGAGCTCCTTGGCGAGGCTCTGGG
>JAGRKY010000815.1 GCA_020442095.1 Bauldia sp. | reverse complement strand
CGCGAGAAGATCGAGGGGACGGTGGTCAGCATCCTGTCGATGTCCGCCCATGGCGGCCAGCCCTTTGTCTGCGCCTATTCGGCGTCCAAGGGCGCGCTGGCCACTCTCACCAAAAACGCCGCCTTTGCGCTGATGCCGGATCGCATCCGCCTCAACGGTCTCAACATCGGCTGGATGGATACGCCCGGGGAACATTCGATCCAGCTCCGCTATCACACCGACGACGAGAACTGGCTCGCCAAGGCGGAGGCGAGCCAGCCCTTCGGGCGCCTGCTGAAGCCGACCGAGGTGGCGAGGGCGGTGGCGTATCTCGCCAGCGACGAATCCGGGATGATGACGGGATCGATTATCGATTTCGACCAGCAGGTGCTCGGTGCTTCCGAGGGTGCACCCCATCCGAGTGGCCGTCTGCCGGATCAATAGAAGCGGAGCGAATTGCTTTACCTGCTGGTAAGCCAGTGTTATGGTTGATGTAAACGTTATCACCATTCAGGTATTTCGAAGGCAATACGATCTCGCCGAAGCTATACCCCTCAGGTGCGCTGCACGGACAGGTTGCTCACGAAATCGGGCGGCGGATTGTAGCCGGCGATCTTCGCGAAAGCGCTTTATTGCCGCGAGAAGCGGAACTTTCCGAGAAATACCAGGTTAGCCGACAGGCGGTTCGCGAAGCACTCAAGGTGCTGGCGGCGAAGGGCCTGATCATGACCCGGCGTCGCACCGGCAGTCTCGTCTCGCCGCGCAATCAATGGAACCTGCTCGATCCCGACGTGCTTGCGTGGCATGGGCGGATAGGTTTCAGCGTCGATTTCATGCGGGATCTTGTCGAATTCCGCCTGCTGGTCGAACCGAGAGCCGCAGCACTCGCGGCACAATATGCGACTCCCGAACAGATCGCGCGGATCGGCGATGCGGCCGAGGTGATGCGCCGCAATATCCGGATCAGGACCGCCTTTTCCGCGGCGGAAATCGCGTTCCATGTCGCCGTCTTCGCGGCGAGCGGGAACGGCCTGCTCGACCGGCTGAGCACGATTGTCGCGCCGCTCCTGCAAATTGGCTCCGTTGTCCCGAGCGGCATGGAGATCAACCATGCCTGGGCGGTCGGCCGGCATGACCGCGTCTTCATGGCGATCGCCGAGCGCGATGCCGAAGCGGCGCAGGCGATGATGTACGAGGTGCTGGCGGTCCATCTCGCGGAGGTCGACTCCACCGCCCGCCGGAACCGGGACGCAGTAGTCCCCGATGGCGATGCGATCCCCGACGATGGCTGGGCCGGTGCGTTGATTACGGTCGACGGGCTCTATCCGTCGCGCGCGCTGCACGGAAAGGTGGCGCATCTGCTCGGAACCCAGATCGTTTCCGGAATCTTCCGTGAAGGCGCCACCCTGCCGAAGGAGGCCGAACTCGCCGGCAAATACAAGGTCAGCCGTCAGGCCGTCCGGGAGGCGTTGAAGGTGCTGGCGGCGAAGGGCCTGGTTGCGACGCGCAGGCGGGCCGGGACATCGGTCGTGCCGCGGGAGGACTGGAATCTCCTCGACCCCGACGTCGTCGCCTGGCACCGGCCGCAGGATCTGCCCCGCGATTTCCTCGACGACCTGGTGGAACTGCGCCGACTGGTCGAACCGGCCGCAGCCGCCATAGCGGCGGAGCGCCGGACCCTCGTCCAACTGCAACGGATCTCGATGGCGACTACCGCCATGCGCCACGCCTCGGACTTGTCCGAATGGGTCGCGGCCGACGTCGCCTTTCACATCGGTGTGGCCGCGGCGTCCGGAAACACCCTGATCGAAAGCCTGAGCCGCGTCCTCGCACCGTTGCTGGAAGCGAGCATCAGGGAACGAAGCGAAGTCGCTTCCGTTCCGATGGTCGCCGTCAACCGTCACGTCGCGATCGAGGAGGCGATCCGCGATGGCGATGCGGAGGCGGCACGGAAAGCGACGGTCGCGATGCTCGACATGGCGGATCGCCAGCTCCAGCAGTCCGCCGCGGGCGGCCTGCGCCGGCCCGCCTGACCCTCTGCCGGACGATCAGCCGTCGGCAGGCGCTTTCTTCAGCCTGGCGACCGTGCCGGTGGTCGAATGCCCGGGCAGCAGCCCGATCAGCTCGACCCGGCCGCCATTCGCC
>JAGRKY010000814.1 GCA_020442095.1 Bauldia sp. | reverse complement strand
CATCGTCGAGAACGCGGTGAACTCGAAGGACCACACCACGCTCGTCGCCGCGGTCAAGGCGGCCGGCCTGGTCGAGACGCTTCAGGGCGAGGGTCCGTTCACCGTGTTCGCCCCGACCAACGCAGCCTTCGAGAAGCTGCCGGCGGGCACCGTCGAGATGCTTCTCGAGCCGGAGAACAAGGACGCGCTGGTCAACGTCCTCACCTATCATGTGGTCGCCGCCGACGCGATGTCGGATGCGATCGGCAAGATGATCGCCGACGACGGCGGCGAGCACCCGATCAAGACCGTCAGCGGCGGTACCCTGATCGCCAAGATGAACGGCGACAAGATCACCCTCACCGACGAGAACGGCAACGTCGCCACGGTCACCATAGCCGACGTCAAGCAGTCCAACGGTGTCATTCACGTCATCGACACGGTGCTTCTGCCGAAGATGGGTTGACGTCGCCCCCCGTCTCACGTGGAAGAGGACGGCCCGCTCCGGCGGGCCGTCTGCTTTTGTCAACCTCTCGCCTGAGGATAAGGCGCTCGAACCGAGCCGATCACTCCGCCGGGACGAGCTGCCCGCTGAACACGACAGGCCCGGTGGCGACGCCGGTCGGCGAACCGCCTTTCGGCTCGAGGCTGATCGCCAGCGTCAGCCCCTCGGGAGCATGATCGAGGGCCCGCGAAAGGTTGGCGCCGTCGTCGAAGACGCCGAGCGAGACCGGCTGCGCGTCCGGTTCGACCGCCCACAGCTCGTAGCTCTTGTCCTCCGGCGGCGCTGGAACGACCTGGCGCACCGATATCGTCCCTTTCTCGACATTGACGGTCGCCACGAAGGCCGGCGAGGCGCCTTCCGACGTGAGGATGGCGACGAATTCCGATTGCTGCGCCGAGGGCGGCCGAACCTGCTCGACCACCACGACGGCCGCCAGTACCGCCGCGGCGGCGCCCGCGACAAGCGCGGTCAGGCGCCAGCGCCCCACCTCGCGGCGAAGGGCGACGACGTTTCCGCCGTCGGACGCCGGTGCCGGTGCCGCCGCGGCGCCGATGCGCGCGTCGATCGCCTCGAAGACCGAGGCGGGCAGCGGCAGGTCTCCCGCCGAATCGGCCAGCGGCTGGAGGCGCTTTTCCCAATCCGAGACCAGACGCCTGAAATCCGCATCGGCGGCATAGCGCGCCTCCGCGGCGCCCCGCTCGTCCGCGGAAAGCGTGCCGAGCACGTATTCGCCCGCCAGGGCGTCCAGTTCATCGCGATCAGGGGCCATCGCCGAGGCACTCCCTCAACGCCATCAGGCTTCGCCGCAGGATCGTCTTGATGGTTGCCACCGGTCGGTCGAAGCGGGCGGCGAGCTCATCCCTGCTCCAGCCATGGCAATAGGCGAGGATCACCATGCCGCGTCGGTCGGTTTCGAGGCTCTCGAGGCAACGCGCCAGGCCGCTGCCCGCCGCGAGCCGCTCGGCGCCCGCCGACGGATCGGCGATCGTCTCTGCGATTGCCGGATCGGCCGACGCCGCCGACACGCGCTCGGCGCCCCGCCGGGTCATGTCGATGGCGGCGTGCCGCGCGATCGTCGCCATCCAGGCGATCGGCGAGGCGATGGACGCATCGAAATCGCCGGCCCGGCGCCAGATCCTGACAAAGGCTTCCTGCACCGCGTCCTCCGCAGCTGCATCGCTCTGCAAGATACGTCGGGTGACCGCATGGAGTTTCGCCCCGCTCCTCTCATAGAGCATCCTGAAAGCGCCGCGATCGCCCCTGGCGACGGCTGTCAGCAAATCCACCAGTTCCTTCTGGGCTTCGCTCACGCAGCGGCCTGCCGTTCCCGTCGTCGGCTCCGCCCGGTCTGGCGGTTGGCCTTGGCTGGGGCGAGTTTCACCTTTGGCCGGCTCGAATGCAAACTGTGCCTCCGGCGCAACAACAGACGATTGATGTGCCCTTTCCGGCTCATGCCGTACATTTCCCGCAATTCTACTGACAAGGTTGGTAGGATATTTCGCCGTTGTTTGTTCAATTCCCGCACGGCAGTCGCTATATCCACGCAATTGAATTTCGCGCGGCAAGACCTTCTGGGTGAATTGTCACTTATTCCGGGTGGAAAGCGATGGCGTCCATGTTCAAGCCGAGCCGGATCATTTCCGTG
>JAGRKY010000089.1 GCA_020442095.1 Bauldia sp. | reverse complement strand
CGATGAAGTATCATCCGGTCGGCAAGCGCGGTGTCGCCCTCGGCATCGCGCACGACGCCTATCGGCCCGGGTCGGTCGCCGACAAGTTCACCGCCGCCAACAAGCGGACGACGCTCTTCTGCCAGATCGAGACCGCGGAAGGGGTCGAGAATGCCGACGCCATGGCGGCGATCGACGGTGTCGACTGCCTGTGGGTCGGTCATTTCGACCTCTCGGTGTCGCTCGGCATCCCCGGCGACTTCAAGCATCCGAAGTTCAAGAAGGCGATCGAGACGACGGTCAAGGCCTGCCGCCGTCACAAGAAGTCGTGCGGGCGGCTGGTGCCCGACATCGCGACCGGCATCGACTTCTACAAGCAGGGCTTCGACTTCATCTGCTACTCGGGCGACGTCTGGGTCCTTCAGGCCGCTGTCGCCGACGGCATCGCCAAGCTGCGTGCCGGCTGCAAGCCTTCGAAGAAGTGAGTGACGGACGATGGCCGACACCTTCCGCGTCGCACTGTCGGGAGACTTCAACAAGGACGACGGTTCGCCGACCTTTCCCGACTTCGATCTCGATCCGCTGCGCGATGCGCCGAATGTCGAGCTGCGCTTCCTGGAGTCGGAAGACACCCTGAGCGCCGCGCAGCTTGAGGATTTCGACGCGCTCATCCTGCTCGTCCATCGCTTCGGCCGGCAAAGCGTGCCGAAGAGCGGTCGGCTGTCCGTCGTCGCGCGTTTCGGCGTCGGCTACGACACCGTCGATGTCGATGCCTGCACCGACGCGGGGATTGCGCTGGTGATCACGCCGGACGGCGTCCGCCGGCCGGTCGCCGTGTCGATCATCACCTTCATGCTCGCCCTGACCGGCAAGCTGAAGGTCAAGGACCAGCTCACCCGCCAGGCAGCCGAAGGCTTCGCCAGGCGCTCCGACCACATGGGCGTCGGCCTCGTCGGCCGGACGCTCGGGTCCCTCGGCATCGGCAATATCGGCGCCGAGCTCTATCGCCTCGCGATGCCCTTCGACATGAAGTACATCGCCCACGATCCCTACGCCGACAAGGCGGTGGCCGCCGAGCTGGGCATCGAGCTGGTCGGCTTGGAGGAGCTTTTCCGCAGGGCGGATGTCCTCTCGGTCAGCTGTCCGCTCAGCGAAGCGACGCGGCACATCGTCAATGCCGAGCGGCTCGCGCTGATGAAGCCGACCGCCTACCTGATCAACACCGCCCGCGGGCCGATCGTCGACCAGAAGGCATTGACCAAGGTGCTCCAGGAAGGGCGGATCGCCGGCGCCGGTCTCGACGTTCTCGAGAAGGAGCCGCCCGATGCCGACGATCCGATCCTGAAGCTCGACAACGTCCTGCTTGCGCCGCACGCCTTGTGCTGGACCGACCAGTGCTTCGCCGGCAACGGCGCGGCCGATGTCCGGGCTGTGCTCGACGTGATGCACGGCCGCGAGCCGCGAGGCGTCGTCAACCGGAGTGTCCTTGAGACCGAGGTGTGGAAGCGGCGGCTCGCCGATTACGGCAGCCGCTTTGGCAGCTGATTGCATGTAGTGGCGTCGGAATGGCGCCATCGGGTGGAAGTGAGTTGGAATTGACTCAAGCCTGCCTCGACCCGTTAGATCGGGGCAGGCGACAGGAGGGAGGGGCCAAACTGGCCTGAAATTCGAGAAACGACCAAAGCCCCAAAAAGGAGCTGGTCGCCAAAGGGAGGAAGCAACGACCATGAATGACAGGGAGAAACGTGATTTTGAGGCGGGCCTCTCGGAAGAGGTTGACGCATGGCTGCGGGGGGAACCCACCCGCCGCGACTTCATAAAGCGCTTCGGTCAGGCGACCGGAATGCTCGCCATATCCGGGTCGGCGCTTTCGCCGTTTATCGAATCCGCCCTGGCGCAGGCCAAGATGGAGCTCGAGAATCCGGACACGCCGCTCGGCAAGGCCCAGCTCGCTGCCTACAAGGCGTCGACCGAGGGTCCGATGGACGGCTCCGCCTACAGGGCTGTCGAGGCGGCCAAGCAGTTTGCCGGCGCCAACCTCAACATGACCTACGAGGCGGGCCTGCAGGCGCTCGATCCGCGCAACTTCTCCGGCCCGCTCTGGGAGGAGCTGACCGGCATCAAGTCGACGGTGGTCGAGCTGCCGCCGCCGGACATGTACTCGAAGCCGATCGCCGAGCATATCGCCGGTTCAGCCGCCTATGACGTCCTCGACCTGCAGCCGCAGTGGACGCCGGCGCTGGCCGACGGCGGCGTGATCGCGCCGCTCGACGACTTCATCGCCAAGTACATGAACATGGCGGATCTCGACGACTATCATCCGCTCTACAAGTCCCTGCCGACCTACAAGGGCAAGATCTGGGGCTTCTTCGACGACGGCGACATGTTCGCCCTCTACTATCGCAAGGACATCTTCGATGATCCGAAGCTGAGGGAGGCCTATCAGGCCAAGTTCAACAAGCCGCTCGAGGTGCCGAAGTCCTGGGAGGACTATATCCAGGTCGCCCAGTTCATCACCGACCAGATGGCGCCGAACGTCTATGGTGCCGGCCACTTCCGCAAGGCGGCGTCGCCCGGCAACCAGTTCGACTTCATGCAGCAATACCGGTCGAACGGCGGTGTCTTCTTCGACGAGAACATGAAGGCGGCGCTCGCCTCCGACGCCGGCGTGAAGACGCTGGAGAACATGAAGGCCGCAAACGCCGCCTCGATCCCCGGCAACCAGGAGCTCGACGCGGTGTCGCTGTGGGTTGCCTGGCTGCAGGGCAAGATCGCCATGATCTACTCGTGGCCGCCAACCGGCCGGATGAGTGCGGGCTACTCGCAGAGCGACAAGGCGATCAGCTTCATTCCGCAGTCCTCCATCGCGGGGAAGGTGGGCTATGCGATCGTCCCCGGTGGTCACCCCGAGCATGCCTTCGGGTTCAACAAGGCGATTGCCGCGGATTCGTCGAACCTCGAAGCGGCTTATCTGTTCATCCAGTGGGCCTGTTCGCCGCCGGTGTCGCTCGCCCGGTGCATGCTTCCCTACGCGCTGCGTGATCCCTACCGGATCTCGCACTTCAAGTCGGACCTCTACGGCCAGCTCTTCCCGAGCGCGCCGGAATATCTGGCGAACCTCAACAACTCCGCCAATGTCGGTCTGCTCGATCCGATCATGCCCGGCGCCCAGGACTACCAGCTGACGCTCGATCGGATGTGCACGTCGGTCTGGGCCGGCACCGATCCGATGGAAGCGCTCAAGACCGCCGCTGCGGAATGGGACGCCACCACCGAAAACCTCGGTGCGGACAAGCAGAAGGCGTTCTACGAGGAGTTCCTCAAGCTGCCCGGTTCGACCGTTGGAAACACGGTCGAGGCGTTGGGCATGGCCGTGAAACTCTAGTCGACGCACTTGCCGGGCCGCTGCCTCCGGGCGGCGGCCCGCTCCGCGGTTCCCCGCCGTCCGGGCCGTCGGCCCGGCGGTGAACCTGACCCGATTGGTAAGTCACGAAAGGCATCCGGCGACATGGCTCACGCCGCCGCTTTTGGCGAGAATTCCCCGAGTGCTCCGCGCAGGAATCTTCCCTCCGCGAGCCGATCCGACAAGCGCTTCAAATGGCTGCTCGTCGCGCCGGCCGCGCTGCTGATCCTGGCGATCTCGATCTATCCGCTGATCTTCTCGATCTGGGTCCTCTTCGTTAATTACGACTTCCAGATTCCGGGCCATGCCTTCGTCGGCCTGAAGAATTTCGAGCAGGTCGTCTCTGATCCGGTTGCGCGCTATTCGCTGCTGGTCACTGTCGTCCTGACCGTGTCCAACGTGGTGGTCGAGCTGCTGCTCGGCCTCGCGGTTGCCATGGTGATGGCCCGTTCCTTCCGCGGCCGCGGGCTGATCATCTCGATCCTCATCGTGCCGCTCTTCATCAGCCCGGTGGTCGTCGGCCAGGCATGGGCGCTCCTCCTCCAGCGCCCCTTCGGTCCGACCAACTACCTGCTCGGCCTGCTGGTCGGGCAGGAGGTGACGATCGGCTGGCTGACCCAGTTCCCCTTCAATTTCATCGCGCTGGTGCTGGCGGACGTCTGGCAGTGGACGCCCTTCATGTTCGTCATCCTGCTCGCCGGGCTGACGGCGATCCCGCCGCATGTCTACGAGGCGGCCGAGCTTGACGGCGTCGGGGCGTGGCAGACCTTCTGGCACATCACCATCCCCTACATCTCGCCGATGATCCTTCTGGCCGTGACCTTCCGGCTGCTCGACTCGATCAGGATGTTCGACACGATCTTCATCATGACCGGCGGCGGGCCGGGCACGCAGACCTACACCGCGTCCTTCTACCTCTACACGATCGGCTTCGCGCAGTTCCATCTGTCGCGCGCCACCGCCGGCTCGTGGATCTTCCTGATACTGACGCTGCTGGTGATCATCTTCCTGGTCCGGCGGCTGCTGAAACCGGAGGCGAACTGACGATGGCTGCCTGGACCAGACGCCGGCGCATTCCGGTCAGCCGCATCGTCGTCCTGACCCTGTTCCTGATCTTCGTGCTGGCGCCGCTCTACTGGGTGCTGGTCACCTCGTTCAAGCCGAGCGACGACTATCTTGCCGTGCCGCCGGTGTGGTTCCCGGACAAGCCGACGATGGTGCACTATACCGCGGCGCTCTTCGATTACCGCGGCCTCCAGGGGCTGGTGAACAGCCTCATCATCTCGGTCTCGGCGACCGTGCTGTCGTGTTTCGTCGGAACGCTGATGGCCTACAGCCTCGCCCGTTTCAACACCGGCGGGCAGCACCTGTCCTTCTGGGTCCTGTCGCAGCGCTTCCTGCCGCCGATCGCGATCGTCCTGCCGCTCTTCCTGAACTACCGGCTGATGGGATTGCAGGACACCCACATCGGCATGATCCTCGCCTATACGGTGTTCACGCTGCCGGTCGGCGTGTGGATGATGTATGCCTATTTCCGGCAGATGCCGCGTTCGCTGGAGGAAGCGGCGCTGGTCGACGGCTGTACGCGGTGGACCGCGATGTGGAGCGTCGGCATTCCGCTCGCTGCGCCCGGCATCGTCGCCGCCGCCGTCTTCATCTTCATCGCATGCTGGACCGAGTTCTTCTTCGCTCTCGTGCTGACCAGCCGCAACGCCTTCACGCTGCCCACCGTCTTCCGCTCGTTCCTGAGCTTCCAGGGAGCGCAATACGGGGAGGCGAGCGCGCTGGCCATCGTCTCATTGGTCCCGTCGATCATTCTCGGTGTCCTGGTCCAGAAACATCTTGTTCGCGGGCTGACGCTCGGTGCCATCCGCGGCTAGAGGAATTGGATAATGGCGGAAGTCAAAATCAAGCGGCTCCACAAGCGCTACGGCAGTTTCGAGGCGGTCCGCGGGATCGATCTCGATATAGCCGACGGCGAATTCACCGTGCTGGTCGGTCCGTCCGGTTGCGGCAAGAGCACGCTGCTGCGGACCATCGCCGGGCTCGAGGAGATCAGTGACGGCGAGATCGAGATCGGCGGCGACATCGTCAACGACGTGCGTCCGCGTGACCGCGACGTGGCGATGGTCTTCCAGGACTATGCGCTCTATCCGCACATGACCGTCGGCAAGAATATCGGCTTCGGCCTCAAGGCGCGAAAGATGCCGCCGGCGGAGATCGCCTCGCGCGTGTCGGATGCCGCCCGGATGCTCGGTATCACCAGCCTGATGGACCGCTACCCGCGCCAGATCTCCGGCGGTCAGCGCCAGCGCGTCGCGATCGGCCGCGCCATCGTCCGGAATCCGCGGCTCTTCCTGTTCGACGAGCCGCTCTCCAACCTCGATGCCCAGCTTCGTGACGAGATGCGCGGCGAGATAAAGCGCCTGCATCAGGAAATCTCGACGACGATGATCTACGTCACCCATGACCAGATCGAGGCGATGACACTTGCCGACCGCATCGTCCTGATGCGCGACGGGGTGATCGAGCAGGAAGGCGCCCCGCTTGACCTGTTCGAGCGGCCGGCGACCATGTTCGTCGCGGGCTTCCTCGGGTCGCCCAAGATGACCTTCCTGCCCGGCAAGCTGTCGCTTGGCGGCGATGGCGCCGCGATCAGCCTCGGCGATGGCGCGACCGTCCTGCCGCTGCCCCCCGACCGCGCGCTCAACGGTGCGGGCGATGGCGCCTCGGTGGTGCTTGGCGTGCGGCCCGAGCATGTCATGCGGGCGCGGGAAGGCGGCGCCATGCCAGGGCACGTCCGCATGCAGGCGAAGATCGATCTTCTCCAGCCGACGGGATCGCGCAGCTACGCCACCTTCCGCATCGCCGACGTGCCGGTCATGGCCGAGCTCGAGGCTCATGACGTCAGCCGCCCGGGTGAGGCGATCGAGGTCGACCTCAACCTCAATCGCGCGGCGCTGTTCGACGCGGCGACCGAAAAGGCGATCTGAGCCGGCCGCCTCTCGCGAAGAAGCCCGTCAGGCGGTAGCCCGCCGCAGGGTTTCGATCTCCTTGCGCAGCATGTCGGCCTCCGACGCTTCGAGGGCGCCGAACTTCATGCTGCAATGGAATTCCTCCTCCGGCGCGAGCGTCACGACGTTGCCCTTGGCTTTCTCGGCGACATAGCCGTTGGCGCCGGCGGTCGCCGGCAGGAACACGCCGACCGCGTCCTGGTCGCCCGTCCGCGTGATCCAGCGCACCCCCATGCCGAGTTCCTCCGGCCGGTGGCTGACGAAATCCGCCGAGCCGTCGGGATGCAGCTGCATGCTGTGCGCCCAGCCGGTCTCGTCGGAGGGAAAGGCCATGGTCATCACCAGTTCCGGGTCGATTGCCCGCCCCGCGACCATCGTCCGGTGCGCTGCCGGCTCGCGCTGGACCTCGTCGATCAGCTCGAGATAGGCGGCGGGCATTACACCCGACGGCGGGACGGCACGGAAGCCGATATGGTCGGTATCGTCCGGGACCGCGTCGATCAGCACCGCGCCGTCGATGGGGCGGAAGTTGATATGGGCGAGATACATCAGCTCCATTGGCGTGTGTTTGAGATTGCGGATCGAGAGGTCAAGAGCGATCCGGCTGCTCCCCACGCCAAGACGGATGGTCGGTCGTGCGATGTAGTTGTGGGTGAAGGCGACCGTGTGCTGGTATCTGCCGGTCAGCGCCATATACGGGCCGTCCCCGTCCTCACCGATCAGCAAGGCCGCTTCCCGATAGGGCGCATTGGGCAGCTCGCCATGCAGGGGGTGGGTATCCTCCGGCGCGGGATTGCCCATGGCGGTCGCCCCGCAATGCAGGAAGAACCCGCCATAGTTCGCAAGGTAGTCGAGTGTCGGGCAGGGCTCGCTGAACATCGAGCGCATGGTCAGCCGCCGCCCGCGGAAGACCGCGTCCCAGATCTGCTGGCCCTGGAAGGGCAGGAAGTCGAGATGCCCGATCCCGTTGGCGATGCGGAGCCCGGCGACGCCGCTGTCATAGAGGAAGGTCGAGGCGGTCAGCCCGCCGAACCGTGCGAGCTCGCGCTCCTTCTCGGTGAACTGGTTGGGACGGAGGCTTATGACGGCGGGATCGGAGGACATTTCTTTCCCTGTTTCCTGTTCTTGTGATCGATGTCTTGGGCCGCGATTGTGGCCGGTCTGGCCAGTGTCGCTCATTCCCCCGGCGGGTGCCAGTGCGGCCAGCTTGACGGAGAGAATGTGATGAATTACGAAAATCGTCAGGAATCAAATTGCACATCGGAATCATGAACGCGCCCGCAAGGACAACCGCGGAAGAAACCCGCGCCAGGATCGTCGAAACAGCCGAGGCGCTTTTTCGTAGGCTCGGTTTCGCCAAGACCGCTGTTGCCGATATTGCCGGAGAGCTCGGCATGTCGCCGGCCAATGTCTATC